>CAZTQF010000188.1:0-5771 GCA_964615255.1 uncultured candidatus Brocadiaceae bacterium
GGTGCAGCCGGTCGGATCGGCGGCCTACAAGCTCGCGCTCGTCGCCGCCGACTTCGCCGACGCGACCTGGACGATGTGGCCGAAGCACGAGTGGGACGTCGCCGCGGGCGCGGCGCTGGTGCTCGCAGCCGGCGGCGAGGTCTGGCTGCCACGCGGCGGCCACCTCCGCTGGAACCGCGCTCGCCCCCGCTTCGTCAGCTTCGCCGCGGCGCGCAGCGGGTGGCGCGCGCGGGCCGAGCGCTACTGCTGAGCCGCGGCGGTCACCACAGCTGCACGGTCGCGCGGTCGCTGAGCTGCGGCGCGCCCATGCCCGTCGTCGGCAGCGTCAGCAGCTGGGCGAACAGGGTCGTGCCTGCGAGCGCGGCGGTGGGCGGCGGCGTCCACCGCAGCTGCGCGACGCCGCTCGGCGCGGCGGGTGCGAGCGCGACCAGCGTCGCCGATGTGAGGTCCAGGTGCAGCTCGCCGAGGCCCGGCAGCGCCGCAGGCGTCGCCGGCGGCGCGACCCCCGCGATCACCAGCGCGTCCTGCACGGGCGTCGTCGAGAACGCGACCTCGGCGCCTCGGGGCTGGACCCGCCGGAACGCCGGGAACTGCTGCAGCGCCGCGATCTCCGCGAGCATGCCGCAGGCGAACAGCCGCTGCCCGTCCACCAGGAAGCCGACCTCGCTGTTCGCGAACGCCGCGGCCGCGTGCTGGCCGAGGTCGACGCGGTGCCAGCGCCCGGCCTGCGCGCCGACGCCGAAGGCGCTGTCGCCGTCGACGACGACGGCGGTCGTGCGCCAGACCCGGAACGTAGGCGCGCTCGCCCCGGCGCGGGCGGTCGTGATCCAGCGCGACTGCGCTGCGTCGAAGGCGTGGAGCTCGAGGCCGTCGTAGGCGAGCAGCGGCGCGCTGCTCGCGTTGCCGACGAGGCCCTGGACGGCGCCGCCGAGCGGCGTGAACTGGCCGCTCTCCGGCGAGTAGCCGAAGCAGTCGCCAGGAGCCTGGAGGCCCAGCGCGCAGGTGGTCACGAGCGGCGCGCCGCCGATCGTCGACGCGGGCGCGTCGGTCCAGGTGCCCCGGAGCGCGCTGAACGCGTGCAGGTGTCCGCCGGCGTCGACGAAGTAGCCGAGCGCCGCGCCCGCGCCGAGGCTGACGGCCGGCAGCGCGAGCGCCTGGACCTGCTGGGTCAGCGCCGAGTAGCCGCGCACGATCGCTGCGTCGTGGAGCAGCGCGCAGCCTGCGCCGACCTCGACCGCGGCGCCTGCCGGGCCGACGTGGACCACGTCGCCGGTGACCGCGGAGTAGGCGTGCAGCTGGCCGCCGCTGCCAAGCAGCGCGTAGAGGTCGGACTGAGCGACCACGCCTGCGCCGCCCAGCGCGATCGGGCAGAACTCGCCGACGAGCCCGCTGTAGGCGAGCCCGCCGGCCGGCCCGGTCCAGAGCGCCCAGTCGTCGCCGCGCACGAAGTTGGCGCCGGGCGGCGCCGGCCGGGAGCGCCACGCGCGCGTGTGCGCGGAGAAGGCATACAGCTCCGCGCCGAACGCGAGCGCGGCGGTCCCGTCTGCGCTTAGCCCGTTGACGCCCTGGGCGTCGAACGCGCGCCAGGCGCCGTCGAACGCGCTCATGCCCAGCAGCTGCTCGCCGCTGTGGACGACGGCCACGTGTCGCTGCACCGCCCCGGTCGCGCCGCTCGCGATCGCGCGCGCCGTCCATGCGCCCGTGAAGGCGGAGAACGCGTGGAGCTGGTCGCCGTCGCGCAGCAGCACGATCGAGTCGTTCTTGGCGCCAGCGCCGTTCCAAAGCGTCGCGCTCGCCGAGGTCGTCAGGCGCGCAGGCTCGCCGAAGTAGGAGGAGACGGCCAGCGTCTCGGCCCCGTCGCGGAGCAGCGCGACGTCGTTGAACAGCGTGAGCGTCGCGCCGGCGGACTTCGGGTAGCTCCGCCAGGTCCGCGTCACCGAGGAGAAGACGTGCAGCTCGGCGCCGGCGTCGTAGGTGACGAGCTTGCCCTGGCCCTTCACGCTCGTCGCCGACGCGCCGGCCGGCACGCTCAGCTCGCTCCAGGCGCTGGCGTGCTGGCCGCGCGCGCTCGTCGCCATCGCGGCGACCAACGCGGTCGCCAGGAGCGCGCGGGAGGAGAGCATGGCCGCAGCATACCCGACGGCCTCGGCGCGGCCGCTAGCGCGAGAACATCGGCGCCAGCCAGTAGACGCCCGCGTTCGAGCGCCACGCCGAGGTACCGGGCGCGGCGGCCGGCGCGACCCGCTGGAGCGCATCCGTCGGCTGCCCTCCGAGCACGAGCCCGCCGGATCGGCTGCGCCGCACGAGATCGCCCTCGCCCAGCAGGTGCGCCTGTCCCACGACGACCGCGAGCACGCGCTCGGGGTAGCGGCGGCGGGCCGCCGCCACCGCGCGCGCCATGGCCGCGTCCCGCTGCGCTAGCGGTCCTCGCGGCGTCGGCTCGAGCGCGAACACCGGCAGCCCACGCGCCCGCGCGAACGACAGCAGCGAGCGGTAGTAGAACGGGTCGAGGTCAAGGTCGTCGAGCCACGACCCGGACCAGCGCGCGCGGAGGTGGCGGCGCAGCGTGCGCATCCCGATCTGGCCCGCCAGGAACGCGTCGATCCAGGGCTGGTCCTGGGCGCCGATCGCCTCGAGGCCCAGCGCGAGCTGCGCGCCTTCACGTGCGAGCGCTTCCAGCAGCTCGCTGTGCAGCGCGTGCAGCCGCGCGTGGCGGTGCTGGTCGCCGAGCCAGACGGCGCGCGCGGAGCGGATCCGGCGCACCAGCTCGTCGCGGGAGACGGCCTCGACCAGCTCGTCGCCGGCGGCGGCGGCGAAGCTCGCGCGGTAGCGCAGGTGCGCGTCCGATGCGCGGCCGGCTCGTCCCGGCACCACGGGTTGGCATGCGGCCAGGATCACGGTCGCCGTGATGACGAGCAGGTGCGGTGCGGGCATGATGCGGGGCCGAGGATCCTCGAACCCGTTCATGCTACGCAACCCAGACGTCGTCTCTCCCCGCCCCACGTGCCCTGGCGCGCGCCCTCACGTGGAGGGCGCTCGGTGACGCGGCGCGCTCCGAAGGGTCGCTCGCTCCGGGGCGCGCGCTGCCTCGTGACCGGCGGCGGCTCGGGCATCGGCGAGGGCATCGCGCACAGCCTCGCCGAGGCGGGCGCCTCGGTCGCCGTGCTCGGCCGGCGCCGCAAGCACCTCAACCGCGTCGTCGCAGACCTGCGCGCGAAGAAGGTCGAGGCCTTCGCGGTGACCGGGGACGTCACCGACGAGCAGGGGATCCGGCGCGCCGTCGACCGCGCGGCCAAGTCGCTCGGGGGTCTCGACCTCCTGGTCAACAACGCCGGCGTCGGCGGCCCCAACGCCTGCGCTGCCGAGGGCCCCGAGCGCTGGGACGAGGTGATGCGCCCCAACCTCGACGGCGTGTTCTTCACGTCGCGCGCAGCGCTGAAGCACCTCCCTGACGGCGGCCGCGTCGTCAACATCAGCTCGGTCCTCGGCCGCTTCGGCGTGCCCGGCTACACGGCGTACTGCGCGAGCAAGCACGGCGTGATCGGCTTGACCAAAGCGCTCGCGCTCGAGCTCGCGCCCCGACGGATCACCGTCAACGCGATCTGCCCGGGCTGGGTCGACACGGACATGGCCACCGACGGCCTCCAGCTGATGGCCGACGGCATGGGCGTCGAGCTGGAAGAGGCCCGCCGTCAGGCGATGGCGATGGTCCCGCTCGGCCGCATCTTGCAGCCCGAGGAGATCGGCGGGCTGGTCGTCTACCTCGCCTCGCCCGTCGCGGGCGGGATGACCGGCCAGGCGATAAGCCACTGCGGCGGCCAGGTCATGTGGTAAGGGCGGCGCCGCGTCATCGCGTCGCCGCCGCGTCGCGGAGCGGCCTAGTTGCGGATCAGGGCCCGGCCGGCGTCGCTCGCGATCAGGCCGAGCGCGTTGGCGGCCTGGTCGAAGACGAACCACTGGTGGTAGACCTGCAGGCCGAGCAGGGTCGGCTGGTTGGGCACGGTGACAGGCTGCTGCGCGACGCCGGCCAGGTTCGTGACGGTCGCAGCTAGAACGTCGTCCGAGACCTGCAGCAGGCAGGTCGGCGCGCCCGGCAGCGCGATCGGAAGCGGCGCGCCCTGCGAAGTGGTCTGGTCGCTCAAGCCCGTGACCAGCGTCGCGAGCTTAGACGTCGGCGCCGAAGAGAGCTGCGGCTGGTAGGTCGCGCCGAGCTGCGGCGTGCCGACCACGCCCATCGCCGGGGTCACGAAGCTGCCGATGTTCTGGCAGTTGACCCGCCACGACGGCCGCTGGATCAGTCCGGACTGCGTCCAGTTGGGCGTGCCGTTCGGCGGATCCCGCCAGAACGCCGTGCCGCTGGCGCCGGAGGTCAGCGTGTTGAGGTAGACGTTGTTGCTCGACGTGTTGAAGCCGAGGTAGTAGCGGCCGCTGACGGGCACCGGCTGCGCGAACGTCGCGGTGTAGAAGCCGGGCTGGCTGCCGACGACGATGGTCGTCGTCGCAACGGGGTTGGCCTCCGGCATGCCGTTTCTGTCGAGGTAGATGCTCGCCGGGCAGGTCACGTTGCCGCCGGTGGTGGTCCCCGAGTAGATCTCGAAGCTCACGATCTCATAGCTCTCGGTGTTGTCGACCGTGTAGCAGTAGCTGGCGGTGCGCACAGCGGCGGTCAGCGTGCCGCCGGTGGCGTTGAGCTGCGGGCAGTTCACCGGCGGCAGCGGCGTCGAGCTCTCGCAGGGGACGCCGAAGGTCGCGAACCTGGGCGCCTCCGGGTAGGGGATGCCCTTCTGCACCGAGGCCGACTCCAGCTCGTTGTAGTGCGGCGTGCCGTTGAGCAGGTTGCCGTCGTCGTCGTCGGCGATGAAGACCTGCAGCACCGCGTCTTCGCGCGTCGTGGCGTCGGCGACGATCGAGCTGAGCACGATGTCGTCCGAGATCTGCACCGCCGCGGTGGTCCCGAGCGAAGCGCGCAGCGCCTCCCGGAGCCGCCACGCCCAGCCCATCCAGACCTGGCCGGCGCCGTGCGGCGAGCCCGACGAATAGGGCCACATGCGGGCGTTGTTGCCGTTGCGGATGCCGGCTCCCGGCGACTGGAAGCCGCTGCCGAGGATGGGGCTGTCGACCTGGTACATCCCGATGATGTCGCCCCAGCCCTCGCTGAGCCCTTCGGCGTTGGAGTTGGCGATGCCGCCGTAGCGGTTGTCGAGGCCGTGGCCCCACTCGTGCGCCACCACGGTCGAGAACGCCGTGTTCTGGCAGCCGCCGCCCGCCGAGTAGTAGGTCGTCCGGTTGGACGCGCTGGCGTAGGTGGCGTTGCAGGTGTTGCTGTTGTTGACCGTGATGTTGACGCCGCTGGCGATGTTCATCTGGTTGGTGTTGCCCAGGATCGCGCGGGCCCACTCGTTGCTGCGGTAGGTCCAGTAGCAGGCGGTGGTGTGCGCGGCCTGCGCCGACGAAGCCGACGCGGACAGCAGCTGGATGGCGGCGTTGACGCCTGGCTGCACGGTGACGCTGCCGGTTGGCGCGCTGCTGCCGCTGATCAGCGTGTGGTGGATGTTGTCGAGGCCGTTGATGCTGATCGTCACCGGCGCGCTGATGTCGATCACGAACTCGCCGTTGGCGTCCGTCGAGCGCAACCCGACGCCGGGCACCGAGACCTCGACGCCGGGCAGCGGGATGTTCTGCAGCGGGCTGAAGGCGTCCGCGCCCGTGCGCGTCCAGGCCATGACGGTCACCGTGGTCGGGACCGGCGCGGCGGGGTTCTCGATGACGCT
>CAZTQF010000189.1:0-5748 GCA_964615255.1 uncultured candidatus Brocadiaceae bacterium
CTCGGGGACCCAGGACGGCCGGTCCTGCTCAACGACGCGCTCACGGTCTACTTCTCTGCCGAGCTCAGCCCGCTCTCGGTGACGCCGGACTCGGAGGCCTTGCTGGACGAGCAGGGGCACCAGGTCCCGGGCAGGCTCGAGGCGGGCGACAACTGGGTCTCGTTCGTGCCGGCGCCGCCGCTCGCCGCGGGGCTCGACGACGGGTCGTTCCTGCCCGGTGGCCGCTACCGGCTGCAGCTCGCTGGTCAGCCTCGCCCCGACTCGTTGCGCGCAGCGGACGGGCGCTGGCTCGACGCCGCCGTCACCTACGACGTGCACGTCGCGGACCGCGATCACGTGGTCGACGGGTTGCCGTCGATCCTGCGGCCGACCACGAGCGGGCTGCCGTTCTTGATGCGGCGACCCGAGGCGCCGCTGCCGGTCGCTGCCGACGATCCGCGCCTGCTCGTGCACTTCACCCAGCCGCTGCTGCCGGAGACCGTCAACAGCAGGGCCTTCAAAGTGCAGGTGCTGGGGAGCACCTCTGAGCTGCGTCCGCAGCGGGTGGAGGTCTTCACCTCTCCGCTGGACGAGGACCCTGGCTCGAGCGTCGCGATCGACCTCGGCGGCCTGCCCCGGTACTCCGACGGCTCGGAGCGGGCGCTCGAGCCTGGCGACTGGATCAGCGTCGCCGCGCGCCCAGGCGGCGGGCTCACCGACTACGGGGGGCAAGCGCCGCTGCCGGCCGCGCCCGTGATCTGGAGCGTCATCGCCGGGAGCAGCGTCCCGATCTGTGACTGGCTTACTGCAGCGCAGACCGCGCCGACCGCGTTCTCCGCCGCACCTGGATTCGAGGCGCGCGACGCGCGCCTCCGGCCGCGCGTGCGGATCGAGGCCGGCAGCGGCGCGCTCGGCCGCTTCGCGCCGACGCGCGACGTCACCCTGCGCGCCGGCGCCCCCGTCGATCGCGGCGACGGCGAGGTCGTCGTCCCCGACGGCTCGCGGTTCGCCTTCTCGTCGGTAGAGATCCCTGCGGGGGTCACGGTCACCGTCGACGCGCGCGCAGCACCGGTGCAGCTCTGCGCGACCGGCGGCGTCAGCGTCGCAGGTCGTCTCCGTTTGCTGGCGCCGACCGTTGAGCTGCCGCGGGCGCGGTTCGGCGCTCAGCCGGTCGCCGATCTCGTCGAGCTCGCGCCGGTCAGCGTCGTCGCCGCCGGCGTGGTCCGCGTCGACGGGGTGATCTCACACGAGGCGGAGGCGCAGGCGGATCGGTGCGCGCTGCTGTTGGCGGGCGCTGCCGGGCTGCAGCTCTACGGCTCCATCCCGTACCGCGCGATGCTCGCGGTGGACGCCGAGGCCGGCGCGGCCCGGTCGGTCATCGACGGCGCCAAGGGGCAGGGCCTCGTGGTGCCGGCGAGGTTCTCGCGCGGGCTCGCCGAAGGCGGCCGCGTCGAGCTGCTGCAGGAGCTGCCTTGGCAGCAGCTCCCCGAGCACTGCGACGGCGGCGTGCTGCAGGTCGACGGCGCGCTGGAGGGCGTGCGGCTCGAGTGGCAGTGGACGCTCGCCGATCCGATTCGAGGGGCGCAGCCGGACCTGACTTCGGGGCGCGTCGGGCGCTGGCAGGCGGCCCGCCATGGGGACGCGCTCTACGCCGAGCCCGGGGCCTTCTTGCGGCTCCGTCTCCGCGGGGCGCTCCGACACGGAATGGCGCGCCCGGAGATCACGCGGCTGCGCCTCGTAGCGTCCCGCTGAACCGCTGGCATCGCCTGCAACGACGCTGGACTCGCGTTCGGCAGGACCGTATGGTGTCGCCGCCAGCGGGCGGTCAGACAGGACGCGTGAACGCGCGCCCTGGCGGTCGTAGGGGCCGCAACCCGCAACGGCGAACGGTCAACCGAGGGGTCGCGCGTGCGCGGCATTGCCAAGACTGTCGATGGAAGCGACGGCGTTTGCAGCTGCAGCGGCCGTGTTCGGGGCGTGCGTGGGCTCGTTCTTGAACGTGGTCGTCTACCGACTGCAGCAGCAAGACCCCGCCGACCGCTCGGTCCTCGGTCGCTCCTTCTGCCCGGGCTGCGGGACCCCGATCCCGTGGTTCAAGAACGTCCCGGTCCTCGGCTGGCTGATGCTCGCTGGCAGGGCGACCTGCTGCGGCGGGCGCATCTCGATCCGCTACCCGTTCGTCGAGCTGCTGACCGCTGCGCTCTTCTTCGCGCTGGCGTGGTGGCTGCCCTACGGCCCGATCTTTTCTGCGGACGCGGCGGTCGACCCTGCGGCCGCGGCTGCCCTGACGCTGCACGCGACCTTCGCGTCGATGTTGATCGCGCTGACCTTCATCGACTTCGACTCCCAGCTGCTCCCCGACGTGTTGACGAAGCCCGGCATGGTCCTCGGGCTGGTCGCGGGGTTCTGGCCCGGCCTCGCGGGGGTCATCTCACCGGACGAGTCGGTCTCGCCGCAGCTGCGCTCGCTGCTCGCGAGCGTGCTCGGTCTCGCGGTCGGGGGCGGCGTGACGTGGACTGTCCGCGCGCTGGGCTCGGCGGTCTTCCGCAAGGAGGCGATGGGCTTCGGCGACGTCAAGCTGATGGGCATGATCGGCGCGTTCCTCGGCTGGCAGGGGGCGCTGCTCACGCTCTTCTTGGGCTGCGTCTTCGGCGCAGTCGTCGGCGTGGCGATCGCCGTGCGCGGCAGCATGCAGGTCCGCATCCCGTTCGGTCCCTACCTCGCGATGGGGGCGGTCGTGTCCTTGTTCGCGGGCGAGCAGCTCGTCGAGCTGCTGTTCGTGGCGTGGCCCGAGTGGCAGCGCCGCAACCCGTCTTCTGTCTTCCTCGTGCTGACCATCGGGGTCGGCGCGCTCCTCACCATGCTGTGGCTCCTCCGACGCGCGCGGCGATGACGCCGCCCGCTGTGGGCGCCGCGACCGCTTCTTCCGACGTCTTCGCAACGCTGTTCTCGACAGGCACCTTCCATGAACTTCCGTAAGGCCACCCTCCTCTTCCTCTCCCTCGTGACCGCCTCGATGGGCACGAGCTGCACCGCGCGTTACCAGGAGCTGCTGCGCGACCGCGACGATCGGATCCAGGCGCTCAACGGCGACGTCAGCCGTCTCCGCGGCGAGAACGAGGAGCTTCGCAACCGCCTCGCCGCGCGGCCGGAGCCCGTCGAGGCCAGCGCTGCGCCCGCCCGGGACGACCTGCTGGACTCTCTGCAGGACGACCTCGGCAGCGACGCAGACGTCCGCTACAACCGCGGCCGGCTGAGCATCGGCGTCAACAACAGCGTGACGTTCTCGTCGGGGAGCGTGGAGCTGAAGAGCTCTTCGCACCAGGTGCTGAGGAAGGTCGCCGGCGTGCTGCGCTCGAAGTTCTCGGGGCGCCGGTTCTTCGTCGAGGGGCACACCGACACGGACCCGATCCGCAAGACCAAGAACCGCTTCAGCAGCAACCGGGACCTCGCCGCCGAGCGAGCCGAGGCCGTCGCCAGCTACCTGATCCAGCAAGGCGTGCCGGAGTCTTCGATCGTGATCGTCGGCTGGGGACCCTTCGACCCCGTCAAGCGCGGTGACAAGGCCGCCAACCGCCGGGTCGAGATCGTCGTCGGCGACAGCCTCTAGCGTCGCCCGGGGGTGCCCCAGCGCGCGCCCCCTTGAGCCGCCTGCACAGAGCGCTCGCGGCGGCGTCGGCCGCCTCGCTGAAGCGCCCGTGGCTGCGAGAGTTACCCGCTCTGCGTCGCGCCGCCGTGCGCCGCGTCCCCGCGCCGACCGGGGGTTTTCTGCGAGGGGCTCCTCCGGCCTCAATCCCGGACCCTCCGCGCGCCGATAGAGCCACCGGACCGGCCGCACCGGCAGGTCGTCAAAGGAGCGCGTCAGCATGGTCTCGATGGAAGAGCTGCTGAACCTGATGGTTCAGCGCGGTGGATCCGACCTCCACATCTCGGTGGGGTCGCCGCCCCGGATCCGCGTCGACGGCAAGCTCGTCGACACCGAGTACGAGCCGCTGATGCCCGAGGCGACCAAGAAGCTCGTCTACTCGGTGCTCGGGGCCGACCAGGTCGCGAAGTTCGAGAAGAACCTCGAGCTCGACTTCTCCTTCGGCGTCGCCAAGCTCGGCCGCTTCCGGACCAACGCGTTCGTGCAGCGCGGCACGGTCGCCGCCGTGCTCCGGGTGATCCCCTTCGAGGTCTTCGACTTCGAGACCATCGGGATGCCGACCAAGGTCGGCGAGTGGATCTGCAACCTGTCCCGCGGCCTCGTGTTGTGCACCGGGGCCACGGGCTCCGGCAAGTCGACGACGTTGGCCTCGATGGTCAACTACATCAACGAGCACAAGCAGGGGCACATCGTCACGATCGAGGATCCGATCGAGTTCCTCCACCGCAACAAGGGCTGCCTGATCAACCAGCGCGAGGTGGGCGGCGACACGCACGCCTTCGGCAAGGCCCTCAAGTCCGTGCTCCGGCAGGACCCGGACGTCGTGCTCGTCGGCGAGATGCGCGACCTCGAGACGATCGAGGCGGCCTTGACCCTGGCCGAGACGGGGCACCTGACCTTCGCGACGCTGCACACCTCGGACGTGACGCAGACCGTCAACCGCATCGTGGACGTGTTCCCTGCGCACCAGCAGCAGCAGATCCGCACGATGCTCTCGTTCACGCTGCAGGCGATCGTCTGCCAGCAGCTGGTGCCGCGGCAGCACGGCAAGGGCCGCGCGCTGGCCGCCGAGGTGATGATCGCGAACCCGGCGATCCGGGCGCTGATCCGCGACAACAAGTCGCACCAGATCATGTCCATCATCCAGACCGGCGCGCAGGTGGGGATGCGGACCATGAACCAGTCGCTGTTCGAGCTCTACAAGCAGGGCGCGATCAGCTACGAGGACGCGCTCGCGCACACCACCGACGAGAGCGACTTCCAGCGCCTGATGGAGCGCAACCGGTCGGGCGGCCTCGCCGCCGGCGGCGGGAGGCGGCCGCGCTGACCGATGACGCAGTTCGCCAAGAAACTCCGCGCCATCCTCGAGAAGGCGGGCAAGCTCGAGGGCGGCGCCGGGGACACGCTCCTGGCCGAGGCCCAGTCCTCGAAGCGGCCGTTCACCGAGGTGCTGGTGAAGAAGGGCGTCGCGACCGAGCTCGAGCTCGTCGAGCTGATCGCCAAGGCGGCCAACATCCCGCCGATCGACCTGTCGAAGCTGAGCCTCAACAAGGACGTGCTCGACTCGGTGCCCGAGGACGTCGCCCGTGACTATGGCGTGTTCCCGGTCGACAAGATCGGGTCGCTGCTGACGATCGCCGTCGCCAACCCGTTCGACGTCCTGAAGCTCGACGACATCCGGATCGTCACGGGCTGCCAGCTGCGCCTGGTCGTCTCCACCGAAGAGGAGATCGAGCGCATCCGCGCGCGCAGCTACCAGCAGGAGACGGAGTCGGTCGACGGCATCCTGGACTCGTTCGACGAAGGCGACGTCTCGCTGAAGGAGGACGACTTCGAGGACGAGTCGACGGACCTCAGCGCGATCAGCGACGAGGACTCCCCGGTCGTCAAGCTGGTCAACAAGATGATCCTCGACGCCTGCAACCAGGGCGCCTCGGACATCCACATCGAGCCGTTCGAGAAGAAGGTCGTCGTCCGTTACCGCAAGGACGGGACCATGGTCGAGGCGATGGTGCTGCCCAAGCGCATGCAGAACAACATCACCTCGCGCATCAAGATCATGTCCAAGCTGGACATCGCCGAGAAGCGCAAGCCGCAGGACGGGCGAATCAGCCTGAACCTCG
>CAZTQF010000190.1:0-4367 GCA_964615255.1 uncultured candidatus Brocadiaceae bacterium
CGTGCGCCGAGCAGGGCGTGGCCGTGCTGGTGCTCGACCGACCCAACCCGCTGGGCGGCGTGGTCGCTGAAGGTGCGCCGCTCGACCCGGCCTACGAGAGCTTCGTCGGCGGCGCGCAGGTGCCGATGCGACACGGCCTGACGCTCGGCGAGCTCGCCAGGCACTGCGACCAAGAGCTCGGCATCGGCTGTGAGCTGCACGTCGCAGCGATGCGCGGCTGGCGCCGCGACATGCTGTGGGCCGACACTGGGCTCGCGTGGGTGCCGCCGTCGCCCAACCTGCCGCGCCACGAGGGCGCCTTGGTCTACCCGGGTCAGGTGCTGCTCGAGGGGACGAATCTGAGCGAGGGCCGCGGCACGACCACGCCGTTCGAGCAGTTCGGCGCGCCGTGGCTCGACCCGCACGCGCTGCGCGACGTCCTCGGCGACGTCGAGGGGGCGGCGCTGCGGCCGGTCGCGTTCGAGCCGACGTTCCAGAAGTTCCAGCGCCAGCCGTGCCGCGGGCTCTACGCCCACGTCACCGCGCCTGGCGCGCTGCGCAGCTACACGCTGACGCTGCGGCTGCTGCGCGCGATCCGCCGGCTGCACGGCCAAGCGCTGCGCTGGAACGACCCGCCCTACGAGTACGAAGAGACGCTGCTGCCGATCGACATCCTCGCCGGCGGCGACGCCGCGCGACGCTGGGTCGACGGAGACGAGGACGAGGCGGCGCTCGCCGTCATCGCCGGCGAGCCCGACGGCTGGTGGGCCGCGGCCGCGCCGAGCCTGCTGTATCCTGCCCCATGATGGAGACCGAGCAGACCGCCGCGCGCTCCTGGCGCTGGACCGCGCTCGCGGCGCTGCCCGCGCTGACGCTGTTCGCCGCGCAGGCGGGCTGGCCGTGGCCGTTCTTCTCCGACGACTCGTTCATCTCGCTGCGGTTCTCCGAGCGCTTGCTCCAAGGTGACGGGCTCACCTGGACGGACGGGGAGCGCGTCGAGGGCTACAGCAACCTGCTCTGGGTGCTGCTGACCGCCGCGCTCGGGGCGCTCGGGCTCGAGCTCGTCACGGCCGCGCGCCTGCTCGGCGCGCTCTGCACGGTCGCCGCGCTGCTCGCGCTGACGGACGCGCTCCGGCCGCGGGACCTGCGCTCGGCGGTCCTAGCCGCGGTCGCACCGGCCTTGGTCGCGGCCACCCAGCCGGTGATGATCTGGTCGCTCGCCGGCCTCGAGGGCCCGCTCCTGCTCGCGCTGCTCGCCTGGGGATTCGGCGGACTCTTGCGGCGCGCGCGGGACGAAGAGCTCTGGCAGCCCGGCGCGGCGCGCCCGCTGCTGGCCGCTGGCCTGCCGTTCGCGCTCGCCTGCTGGACCCGTCCGGACGCGCCGCTCTGGGCGCTGATGGCGGGGATCGGGCTCGCGGTCGGCGTGAGGCCGCTCGGTGCCACGGACGCGGGCCGCCGCGCGCTGTGGTTCGGCGCGCCGGCGCTCGCTGCGGTCACAGCGCAGCTGGCGTTTCGGCTGCTCTACTACGGCGACTACGTGCCCAACACGGCCCACGTCAAAGCCGAGCTCGACGCGGCCTCGCTGGCGCCTGGCGCTGCCTTCGTCGTCGACGCGCTCGCCGCCGTCCCCGCGCTCAGCTGCGTCGCAGGCTTGGGAGCGGTCGCGGCCTGGACAGCGCCGTCGACGCGGCGGTCTGCGCCGGTGCTGCTGCTGCCCGTGCTCGCGTGGCTCGGCTACCTCTGCGCGATCGGCGGCGATCACTTCCCGGGGCTCCGACTGCTGCACGGCGCGCTCGCGCCGCTGGCGCTGCTGGCGCCGCTCGGCCTGCTCGCGCTGCCCGCGCCGTCCCTGCGGCTGGGCACAGGCGCGCTGCTGATGCTGGGCGCTGCCGGCACGGACCTCCTCGTCGCCCGCAGCCACCCGGGCAGCAAGGCGGCGCGCGCCGAGACTTGGGAGTGGCACGGCAAGGTGCTCGGCGAAGCGCTCGGCGGAGCCTTCACCGCCGAACGCCCCCGCGTCGCCGTCGACGCCGCGGGCGCGCTCCCCTACTACAGCAAGCTGCCGGCGCTCGACATGCTCGGCCTCTGCGACCGCGAAATCGCGACGACGCCGTTCCCGGCGTGGCTCGACACGACCAAGCCGGGCACGCCCAAACCGCCGGGGCACCTCAAGGGCAATGGCGACTACGTGATGACGCAGCAGCCGGACCTGCTCGTGTTCTCCAACCCGCCCGGCCTGCCGCTGCCGGTGTTCGTGAGCGCGTGCGAGTTCGAGGACGACCCGCGGTTCCGCGACGGCTACCGGCTCGTGCTGCTCGACCTCGGCCGTCCCGAGCTCGTGCCGGGCTTCTCGCAGCCGCACCTCGCGTCGCTGTGGGTTCGCGTCGACGGACGCGCCGGGGTCACCGCCAGCGGCGACGAAGTGGTCGTGCCCGCCTACCTGTTCGGCGCGCTGGCGCTCGACGGACCGGCGGTCCGGAGACACCAGCCCGAGACCGGCGACCCCGCGGCCGACGCCGCCGCGGCGCGCAGCCTGCAGCGCGTCGCCGCGTTCTACGGCGCGCGCGCGCACGTCGCAGCACCTGGACCGGACGGTGCGCTGGAGCTGGTGCTCGCGCGAGGTTCCGAGGCGACCTTCGACCTCTCGCTCCGTCCCGGGCCCGGGACCTGGCGCGCGCGCTGCGAGCCGGACGGCGTCGCGACCGTTGAGCTCCGGCCCGCCGCGCCGCCCGAGGGCCTCGCGCGGGTGACGCTCCGCGCGTCCGACCAGGGCGCGCGCGTCCGCCGCGTCGTGCTCGAGCGAACGCCGCGCTGAGTCGGTCGAGCGCAAACGGCTTCCTGGCAGTTTCACCCGCCGCGCTCTGGTCCCTCACGCGGCGTGTGAGAACCTACTGCCTGTGCCGCCACCGAAGGCGGCGTCATCCCCAACCACGATCCCACACCATGCTCCGCTCCACCTTTCAGACCGCGGCGGCGGGCGCGCTCCTGCTCGCCAGCGCGACCGCTCAGTTCATCCCCACCGGCAGCGTCGTCGTGCTGCGCGTCGGCGACCCCAACGGGATCACGCTGAGCAACAGCGCGCAGCCGGTGTTCCTCGACGTCTTCGACCCGCAGACGAACGCGCTGACCAACACGATCGAGATCCCCAACAGCGCGAGCACGCCGCCGGTCACGACGCCGTCGTTCACGCAGAGCGGCTTCTCGTTCACCGAGGGCTGCCTCAACGTCTCGGCGGACAACCGCTACCTCGTCCTCGCCGGCTACGACTCCGCGGTCGGCGGCAGCGCCCCGAGCAGCGCCGCCGCGCTGCTCGCGACGCGGATCGTCTGCACCGTCGACACCCTGACGGGCGCGATCGACACGAGCACGCAGCTGATCGACGCGTTCGACGGCAACACGTTCCGCGGCGCAGCGAGTGAGGACGGCCTGAACTTCTGGGTCTCGGGCTCGGGCGGGACCAGCGGCTCGGTGCGCTACGCGGCGCTCGGCGCGACGACGTCGACCGACATCGTCTCCAGCCCTGCCAACGGTCGCTGGGTCGGCATCCACAAGGGCCAGCTCTACATGACGAGCGCGTCCACCGGCGCGTCGGCGCAGGGCGTGCTGCAGGTCGGCGACGGCCTGCCGACCTCGCTCGTAGGCCAGGCGGTCCAGCTCAACGGCTTCCCCGTCACCCAACAGATCGCCGACGGCGCGCCGCACGGCTTCTGGTTCGCCGACGACCAGACCGTCTACGTCGCCGACGACTCCGGCTTCGCCGGCGGCGGCGCCATCTGCGGCATCCAGAAGTGGACCGAGAGCGGCGGCACCTGGACGCGGCAGTACAACATCCAGACCGGCACCGGCAACTGCGCGGTCGGCGTCACCGGCATCGTGCGCAACGGCGTCGCCGAGATCTGGTTCACGGACGCGGCGGCCGGCTTCGCCAACGACCTCTACAAGGTCGTCGACACCGGCCCGACCGCGACCCCGGTGCTGGTCGCAGCGCAGCCAGCCAACAGCGACTACCGCGGCGTGGCCGTGGTGGGCTCGACGATCGTCACGACCCCCGGCAGCTGCAGCGCTGCCCGGCTGGACGTGACCGCGAGCGGCCTGCTCGGCACGACCGTCAGCTCACGGGTGCGCAACACGCTCGGCTTCCCGGCGATCAACGTCAGCCTGACGCCCGCCGGCCTGACGCTCGGCACCTGCGGCTGCACGATCCTCTACGACGTCGGCTTCTTCGTGTTCGGCGGCGACCTGACGTTCACCCTGCCGGCCGCGCCGTCGCTGAGCGGCAGCGTCGTCAACATGCAGGGGCTCGACATGTTCGACTTCACGACCGGCTGCCCGCAGATCGTGCCCGGCCTCCGCCTCATGGTCAAACAACCACGCGGCGCGCAGCGCTT
>CAZTQF010000190.1:4377-5707 GCA_964615255.1 uncultured candidatus Brocadiaceae bacterium
GCCTGCCGCTCTCCACCACCGACGGCAAGAGCGTCCTGCTGTTCTGAGCCGACAGCCAGCAGCTCGACAACGCGCGCGCCGCTACCCCGCGGCGCGGCGGCGAGCTAGGATTCGAGGGGGGCGCAGCACCCCTCTCCGATGAGCTCTCCTTCGCCGCGACTCAGCCGCCGCCGCCTGCTGGCGCTCGGCACGTTCCTGGTGCCCCTGACCGTGCTCGCGGTCCTCGGTTGGAACGAACTGCGCCGCAGCGGCGCGATGACCGAGGCCTCGCTGGAGCGCGAGGCGCAGCAGTTCCTGGCCAGCGCGCGGCAGGCGATCGAGCAGCGCATCGAGCTGCAGGTGCCCGCAGCGCTCGCGGCCTCCGAGCGGCTGCTCCGCGAGGAGACCCCGACCCGGGCGACCATCCTGCTGCGCGACCAGGCCGGCGTCGACGCGGCGCTCGACGTCCTGCTGCTCGACGAACGGGGCGACGTGCAGTGGCCCCTGGTGCCGCTCTACAGCTACAGCCTGCCCCTGGCGCGCGAGCCCGAGACCCCCGGCACCTCGCAGTCGGGCGAGCGCGCGCGGTTCGCGGACCTCGCCAAGGCAGAGCTGCTGATGGCCAATGGCCACGAGACGGCGGCCGTGGACCTGCTCGAGGGGTTCCTCACCGAGATCGAAGCGAGCCTCCCCAGCGACGAAGGCGGCGGCTACTCGATCAGCAACCTCCGCGAAGCCGAGGTCCACGCGCGCTTCCGGCTCGGCGCGCTGCGCCGCGCGCTCGGCGAGTCCGAGGCGGCGCGCAGCCAGTTCGAGGGCGTCGTGCGGGCGACGCAGGCGTTCCAGGGCTACTCCCGACAGGTCCGCGAGATGGTGCCCTTCCGCCTCGTCGCGCAGTGCGCGCTGGCGGAGCTGGGCAGCCTGGACGAGCGCGCCGACCTCTTGCGCGCGATCGCCGAGAACGACTACGCGCTCGTCTCGGACGGCCTGACCGCGGCCGTCGCCGAGCGCCTCGCCGCCACGTTCGCGCCCGAAGACGCCCGACGCGACGACGTCGAGCGCTACCTGCGCGAGAACGAGCAGCGCGTGATGACCCGCGAGTTCGCGGGCGAGTTCGAGCTGTGGCAGAAGGGCCAGCTGCGGGCTCGCCTGCAGCGCATGGCCGCGCCCGCAGACGACGGCGTCCTGGTCGAGGAGCGCCTCGTCGCGCGCGTCGAGGACTACCTTTCGCTGCTCGCGGTGCGGCGCGCCGGGGACGACGAGCGCATCGACTACCGCGGCACGTTCGTCGCGATCAACTTCGACCTCGCGGCGCTGCTAGCGCCGGCGCTCGAGCCGTTCGTGCGGACCG
>CAZTQF010000191.1:0-5692 GCA_964615255.1 uncultured candidatus Brocadiaceae bacterium
CCAACGCGGTCTTGCCGACCATCATGGGCGTGTCCTCGGTCAGCACGGCGCCGTAGCCGTAAAGCTCGACCAAGGAACCCACCGGGTGCTCCGGGAACACGTCGAGGTTGACGCCGTCGAACTGCGGGTCGTTGAAGTCCACTGTCGGACGCCCGTTCTCGTCGGTGGGGATGCTCGGGCGGTGCTCGCGGCCCTGCTGGCGCGCGCCTCTGCCGCCCAGCGAGTCCCGGAACTCGCAGACGAAGGTGTTGCCGCTGATCGAGCTGTACTCGAAGAGCTCGAGGCCGACGCGCAGGATGCCGACCGGCGGGAAGTTCTCGGTCGACTCGACGGTGAGGCTCAGGAAGCGCTCGTTGCCGTTCGTGCCGTTGGGGTCCTGGCCGTAGCCCACCGAGTTGTTCTGCAGCGTAGGATCGAAGGGCTGGATCGGCGCGGTCAGATAGGTGCAGTAGTTGCGCTCCCCGCGGGTCATGCCGTCGACGAACATCGACAGGTCGCCCGGTCTCCCGGTCGGCGCCGAGACGTTGAGGTGCACCGGAGTGTTCGACGGCAGCCCCAGCTCGGCGAGCGGCAGGTTGACCTGGATCGAGGTCCGCTCGACGCCAGCCGGCGATTCGCTCGGGTTCGGATCGATGCCGGCCTCGTCGATCACCTCCATCACCAGGTTGCCGTCTCGTCCGAGCACCGAGAGCCGGTTGCGCTCGGGGTCCCCGTCGCTGTGATCGAACAGGATCGCGTTCTCCAGCGAGGCGGGCTCCAGCCAGAACGACGTGGCGAAGCGGCCCATGAATCCGCCGTTGCCCGAGAACGGGAACGAGATCTGGTCGTGGCGCCGGTTGCCGCCCTGCTGCGGCTGTCCGCCGGGCTCCATCGGCCCGGTGTTGTTCATCAAGTAGGGCCCCTCCTTCTGGACGTCGCGGCCGCGTCGGTTCGTGCTCTGCGCGAAGGACTCCGTCTGCACCTGGCCCTGCGTCCCCGGCCACTGGCGGCGCCGCGTGATCGACGTCGCCGGCTCGACGCCGGCGTCCGCAGGGTCGTCCACCGCGAAGCGCGCGGCCCCGAAGCCCATCGTCGGGTACGCGAGCGGCACGAGGTGCGGGAAGTAGCGCGACGCCGGGTCATTGCCGGTCGAGTTGGGCTGCAGGTGTCCGAGGTTCACCGGCGAGGTCAGCCATCCCGGCGCGCGTCGGTCGAGCACGAACGCGTCCTCGAACGCCACCTGCGTCTCCCACTGGCGCTCGACGCGGAAGCCCGGCAGGATCGCCGCGCGCCCCGTGCGCTCGTGGCGCCCGACCACGCCCGGCGCGACCACGCTGCGCTTCTTGTTGGCCGCGGCGCGGTAGCGGATCCAGGGCCCCGACTTGAAGCAGATCGGCGCGGTCCCCATCTCGAGCACGCTGTCTCGCCCGGTCCGGAGGTTCCGGTAGAGGTCGAGCCACTTGTTGCGCTCCGGGTTGTTGCCAGCGCCCTGGACCTTCGGGGCGAGGAAGCGCTCGACGAAGTCGCGCCAGCCCGTGAAGGGGCCGCTCCCCTGCGCGCCCCCCGCGCGCTGCCGGAGCTGCTCGAGCTCCTCCGCCATGTCGGCGGCGGCCCGGCGCGAGATGTTGGGCGGTGCTGTGCTGCGGCGCTGGTTGTCGGCCGGGATGCGCAGCCCGTCGCTCCGGCGCACGTGGGCCAGCACGGCCGTGAGCGCCTCGCGGGACGCCGTGTTGACGTTGATCGGCGCCGGCACCAGCGGCTCGACGACGGTGTCCGTCGCGGGGTAGCTGCCGCGGACCGGCATCAACAGCTCGAGCTGGAAAACCGAAGGGAGCTGAAGCTGTAGCTGACCCCGCCGCGGCGTCCCGGCCCGCATCAGCAGGCCGTACTCCTGCTCCCCGGTGGCGAGGTTGCGGATGCGCACGGTGCTGCCTGCGCCCAGGTGTACGGCCGACTTGACGGTCAAGGTCCGCGTGAGGTTCCCCTGCAGCTCGTTGAAGACCCGCTCGGGCCGCCCCCAGGAAGGCGCGGTCTCCGCCTGCGCGTCGATCGCGAACACCCGCGCCAGCGCGTCCATCTCAGCGGGGTCGAAGGCGCCCATCTCGGCCTCCTGGATCTCCAGGAGCTCGCCGACGCTCTGGTACGGAACCCGCTGTCCCTCGCGGCCGGGACCGAAGAACGGCCAGATCGACGCCAGCACGCAGCGGTAGTCGAGCACCAGCGACTGCTCGCGGACGCCGCTGGTGCCGTCGGCGAAGCCGTACTCCTGCAGCAGGCCCCGCTCGACGTCCAGCAGCCGGCCGCCGTCCTTGCCGTCGTAGCGAACGACCTCGTGCGCGACCCACAGATAGCCCTGCTCCGGCAGGCCCGCGGCGTCCTCCACCACCATCGTCGTGGCGTCTGGTTCGAAGTCCTCGGCGAGCCGCGTCGACGCTCCGAGCACGTTCGCGAGCAGCAGCGGCGACGCCGAGTCGAGCGACAGGAACCGCTGCAGGTCTTCGACCTCGCCGCCGAGCAGCACGCGGCCGTCTTCTCGCAGCGACTCGAAGGCGGGCGGCAGGTCCACGCCAACAGGCCATTCGTCGAGCCCGTCGTAGTCGGGGGTCTCGTCGAACGCAGGGTGCGAGAGCGCGGCGTCGGACAGCAGCAAGGCCCGGACGCTCGCCGAGGCTTGCTCCGTGGCGGTCTGGTCGACGTCGCGCATCGCCGCGTCCGCGCCGACGCTCATGGAGACCGCGAACGGCAGCGCCAACAGCATCAACAGCGTGAGCGCGAAGAGCACCGCGAGCAGCGCGAGGCCGCGCTCGGACGCGCCCGGAGACGCTGGGGGGACGGCGGGAGCGAAACCGTTCACGAGCCCGCTCCTTCGCCGAGGTCCTCGTAGGTCACCCGCGGCGCGGCGATCGGCTCGCCGCGCTTGTCGTAGGTGAAGCAGAACGTGCCCGTCGGCTGCAGCTCCATCGGCAGGAACTGCGCCGGCGCGAACGCGAAGGCCAGCAGCTGCACCTCGTCCACCACGCCGGGCACGCTGCCCTCAGGAGGAGAGATGTCGAGCACCATGTCGCGCTCTCGGTCAGGGGTGCCTTCCGCCGCGACGCGCGCCACTTCTCGGTCGTCGACGTCCAGCCAGAACGAGCTGCCGTCGTAGCCGACCTCCAGCGTGGACCACCGACGCAGCGGTACGGACAGGGCCGCCTGCAGCGACTTCCGCTGCGCCTGGCCCTGGCCGTCGCGGAGCCGCAGGCGCGCGTCCGGACGCAGAAGGTCGTCCAAGCGGACCTCCAGCATCGGCGGCATGTCGACCAGCACGCAGTCGCGTCGCTCCTCCAGGAACACGTCGATTCGAAGCACGAAACCGTCGCGGAGATCGGCGATGACGGGCGGCACCTGCCAGCGCAGCAGCGGCAGTTCGTCTTCGGGGTGCGGACGTCGGGCCGCGCCGAACCGGCCTGCGGGGACCTCCTGACCAGCGAGCGCCGGCCGCAGCCGCGGATCGAGGAAGGGCTGGTTGGGCTCGAACTGGAACGACGCGACCGGCTCGAGCAGCCTCGACTGGACGCTCGCCGGCTCGTTGTCGACGCCGGGCCTCACCCAGACCGCGGTCGGCACCCCCTCGGCGCGCGCCGTCATTTGAGCCGCGCGACGCTCGCCGCGGAGGATCGTCTGGGCGACCAGCTCGGGGTCGGTGCGGCCGATGTAGCCGAGCCCGATCCCCATCAGGACCGAGATGATGCCGATCACGGTCAACAGCTCCAGCAGCGTGAAGCCGTCTTCTGCGCGCCGAGGCGCAGCTCGCTGCTCGGCGCCTGCCATGCTCAGTTCGACGGCCACACGATGTCGTCGTCCGTGCCGAACTTCAGGTCCGCGCCCGCGCTCAGCAGCTGGAAGCGCCGCTGCCCGAAGTAGGAGCCGTCGTCGCGCTTGCGCGCCTTGACGGAGACAACCGGCTCGCCGAGGCCGGGCACGACCTGCTGGGGCTTGGTCATGTTGAGCTTGCTGAAGTAGACCAGCGGAGTCCCCCAGGCGTCGGCGACCTCGTAGCGGCTCCGGACTCCGTCGAGCAGCGGCAGCGGCTCGCCGTGGCTGTCCTCGTCCGTGTTGACCAGCGCGTCGCCGAGGTCGCCGAGGCTCGAGCCTTCCTTCTTGTTCTGGCTCAGCATCACCACGAGCGACTCGATGCCGGTGTTCTTGCCGTTATCCGGCTTCCAGGTCGGCTTCTTCCGGCGGTCGAGGTAGCTCAGGTCATCGCTCGGGAAGTAGCCCATGGCGTTGCTGAACTTCTTCAGCGCGGTCTCCAGGCGGACCATCGTCGCCTCGGTCGCGACCTGGTCCGCGGTGCTGCGCGTGTCGAGCACGCGCGGCAGGAGCACCGCCGCGAGGGTGCCGATGATCGCGATCACGATCAGCAGCTCGATCAGCGTAAATCCTCGTTGGCTCGTTCCAGCAGGCGTCATCGGGTCTCCTTGCGTCGCTCGAGGCGGTAGTTGTCGAAGGCCACGTCGGTCTTCGACCGCTTGTTGCCGGCGGTGAACACGATGGTCTTGAGCGCCGTGTTGGTGCTCCGCGTCAGCAGCTTGAGCTGCTGGGTGTGGACCAGCGCGTTGTTGAAGTAGACCTGCAGGATCAGCTGCCTCGCGTCCTCGTCGCCGTCGCCGACGACGCGCAGCTCGAGCAGCTGGGGCGCCCCCTGGCGCATCAGGCCGGGCGCGAGCTTCTTGCGGAGCGGCGGGTTGTCGTCGGACTCGCGGCCGTCGCGCACCGTCACCATGGGCTGGCCCTGGTAGACGCCGACGCGCGCCGAGAAGTCGACGCCCTGGCGACCGCGGTGGATCTCGACGCCCAACCCGTTCCACGACTCGCTCTGCTCCGTGCCCGGCAGCACGTCGAGCTCGACGGCCGTCGCCAGGAAGTTCTTGCCGCGCGCGATGGCCTCGCTGCGCTCCGCGAACACCTCACCGGGGCCGCCGGTCGAGAACGTCCCGCGGAACACGAGCCGTCCGTCGCGGATCCGCGCACCCAGCGACTTGTCCGCGTCGCAGCTCCAGAGGTCGCCGAGCTTGTCCCGGTCGAAGCTGTCGCTGAGCGCCTCCTTCTGCGCGTGCGCCTCGATCGCGGCCAGGGTCTCTCCCGCCCACGCGCCGAGCTCGCTGTCGCGGCCGAGGTCTCGCTCGACCCGCTCCAGCGTCGTCACCGCGTCGTCGACGCGGTTGCGGCTGTAGGCGACGACCGCCAAGGCGCCCTTCGCGTAGCCCCGGTCGGCGTCGGCGGCGACGAGGTCGCGCGCGGCCTCGAACGCCGCGCGCGCCGCGCGCCGGTCAGCCGCCTGGAACGCCCGCAGGCCCTGCAGCTCCAGCAGCTCGAGCTGCGGCGCCGGCGCGAGCGCGACGGCGCGGTCCTGGTAGCGGCGCGCCGCCAGCCAGGCCGCAGCCTGGTCGGTGCCGGTCGCGTTGTCCCCGAGCTGGTTCTGCACCGCGGACATCTCGGCGATCGCGTGCAGGAAGTCGTCGTGCGCGCGCAGGCAGCTCGCCAACGCTTCGGCGGCGTCGCCGTACTGACCCATCAAGCGCAGGGTGCGGCCCTTGAGGTAGGACGCGTAGGCGTCGCCGGGCGAGGCCTCGAGCGCGCGATCGCAGTACGTCAGCGCGTCCTCGAAGCGCCCGATCCGCGAGAACAGCAGGGCCAGCCCCGTCCAGGCGCGGTGGCGCAGCAGCGG
>CAZTQF010000192.1:0-5690 GCA_964615255.1 uncultured candidatus Brocadiaceae bacterium
CCACCGACGCCGCGACCAAGGAGCACTTCGAGGCCCACGCCCACTTCGGCGCAGCACCGGCGGACATCGAGCACTTCACCCAGTTCGTCCAACTGCGGATGGACGCGCGAGGCGAGCTGTTCCGCCGCGACGACGGCACGCTGGCGCCCTACGGCCCGGGACACGGCGACTTCGCCGGCGCGATCCGCGCCTCGGGCGCGCTCCGCCGCTTCCTCGACGCAGGCGGCAAGTATGTGTTCGTCCGCAACGTCGACAACCTCGGCGCCCTGGCGGACCCCGCGGTGCTCGGCCACCACATCCAGAGCGGCTGCCAGACGACCTGCGAGCTCGCTCCGAAGCGCGACGGCGACGTCGGCGGCGCCCCCTACCTGTACAAGGACCGCGTGCAGCTGGTCGAGCAGATCCGCTATCCCGAGGACTTCGACGCGGGCATCGTGGACGTGTTCAACTGCAACACCATGACGTTCGACGCGGCAGCGATCGACCGCGACTTCGAGCTCGGCCGCTACTTCGTGCAGAAGAACGTCGAAGGGCGCGCCGCGGTGCAGATCGAGCACCTGATCGGCGAGATGACGGCGCACCTCTCGACGAACTGGCTGCGGATCCCGCGGGACGGCGCCGACACGCGCTTCCTGCCGATCAAGAAGCCCGAGGAGCTCCAGACGCTGCGCCCGGCGATCGACGAGCTCTACGGCGGCTAGGTCGGGCGTCAACGCGCACAGGGCGATCATGCCGAATGAGGTCCGCAGCATCCCGCCTGCCCCCCGCCGCGTGCGGCTGCGACCGCTGCTCGCGCACCGCTGGCCGCTGCTCGCCGCCGCGCTGCCGATGGTCGTGATGGGCAGCCTGATCGCGTGGGCCATGTTCTTGCAGTCGGGCGGCAAGTTCTCGCTCGGCCCCCAGCTCGACGCGGGCCCCACGCTGCTCGCCAACGGCGAGGTCACCCGCGTGCACGAGTCGGTCGCGTTCGACGGCGAGGACTGGAACGACGTCCGCTACCAGTTCGACTACGAAGGCACGCGGCTCTACGGCGGCAGCTTCGTCGCAGCCGGTCGCTACGCCGCCGGCGACGAGGTGCAGGTCGAGGTGCTGGAGCGCGACCCCAACGTCAACCGAGCGGTCGGCGGCGTGCTCCACATCGACCGGCGCTGGCTCTACGCGCAGTTCTGGATCGTGGTCCTGGTCGTCCCGGGCGCGCTGACGCTGCTCGGCTGGCTGACGGGCGTCGCGCAGCTGCGCCAGGTCCTGGCGCACGGCGACGTCTCGGTCGGCAGGGTGCTCGCGGTCGAGCCCGTCCCGTACTTGCTGCCGGAGACGCTGCGCGTCACCTACGAGTTCCGCGACCACCGCGCCCAGCTGCGCAAGAACCGCCACTGGGTGCGCGCGCGCGGGGCGCTCGGCGGTCGACTGCGCGCCTGGACGCCCGACGCGCGGCCCGAGTCCTTGCCCGTCCTGCACGACCGGCGCGCGCCGCACAGCAACCGCCTCCTGCTGGCGGCGGACTTCCTCGAGCCGCGCGTCGACGCCGAAGACCTCAAGGACCTGCTGCCGCGTGACTGACCAGCCGCACGACGTCCGCTCCCTCTTGGGCCCCGAGGGGCCGATCGCGCGCAGGCTCGAGGATTTCGAGGTGCGCCCGCAGCAGCTGGCGTTGAGCCTCGCCGTCGAGCGCGCGCTGCAGGACAAGCGGCACCTGGTCGCCGAGGCCGGCACCGGGACCGGCAAGTCGTTCGCGTACCTGCTGCCGGCCGCGATGCACGCCGACTCGCACCAGGGCGAGGGACCGGTGGTCATCTCGACCCGCACGATCGCGCTGCAGGAGCAGCTCGAGCAGAAGGACCTGCCGTTCCTGCACGCGGTGCTGCCGTTCGAGTGGTCGTCGGTCACCGCGATCGGCCGCAACAACTACCTCTGCCTGCGACGCATGCAGCAGGCGGAGCGTGAGCAGCAAGGGCTGTTCGAGGACCCCGAGCGCCACGCGCAGATGCGCAAGATCGTCGACTGGTCCCTCAACGCGAGCGACGGGACCCGCCAGGAGCTGGAATTCCCGCTCCGCCCCGAGGTGTGGGAGGAGGTGCAGGCAGAGCACGGCAACTGCCTGCAGCGCGCCTGCAAGCACTACGACTCCTGCTACTGGCAGCGAGCGCGGCGGCGCATGCAGACCGCGCAGGTGCTGGTCGTCAACCACGCGCTCTACTTCGCCGACCTCGCCCTGCGCATCGCCGGCGCGTCGTACCTGCCCGCGCACCGGGTGGTCATCTTCGACGAAGCGCACCACCTCGAGCGGACCGCGACCGAGAGCCTCGGCCTCCGCCTCGGCCGCAGCACCGTCGGCTGGCACCTGCGGCGCGTCCACAAGCGACGCGGCGACCGCACGCTGCTCTCCCGCCACGGCACGGGCGCAGCCAAGCTGCTCTGGGAGGAAGCGCACCAGCTCAACGACGCGTTCTTCGACGCGCTCGACCAGCGGCTGCAGAACGCCGGCGGCGACAGCGCCGCCCTGCGCGAACAGGTGATCGACGAGCACCTCTCGCCGATCCTGCGCGCGCTGAGCGGCGAGCTCGCGTCCGCGGCCATGCGCGCCGAGCAGGTCGACGCGCAGATGGAGCTGCAGGCGCGCGCCGCCGGGCTCGAAGGCCTCTGCAAGATGCTCAAGGCGCTGTGCGTGCCCAACCCGGACGCCGAGACCCCGCTGGTGCGATGGCTGGAGCCGTCGAAGCGCGGCGCGCAGCTGTGCGCGGCCCCGCTCGACGTCAGCGCAGCGCTGCGGCAGCACCTGTTCGAGGGCGGCGCGACCGCGGTGCTGACCAGCGCGACGCTGGCGACCGGCGACGACGACGAGTTCTCGTGGATGCGCACGCAGCTCGGCCTCGACCGCGCCGAGACGCTGCGGGTCGGCTCCCCGTTCGACTACGACCGCGCGGTCGAATTCGTCGTCGAAGAGGCGATGCCCGATCCGTCGCGTGAATCCCACAGCTACCGCCGCGAGGTGGCGGAGCGCTGCGAGCGCCACGTGCTCGACAACGGCGGGCGCGCGCTGATCCTCTGCACGTCTTGGGACTTCGTGCGGTTCCTCGCGCAGCAGCTGCGGCCTGCGTGCAGCGCCGAGGGATCGAATTGCTGGTGCAAGGGGAGCAACCCCTGACGCGCCTGCTCGAGCGCAAGCGCGACGAGGCGACCTCGGTGCTGATCGGCACCGACAGCCTGTGGGAAGGGATCGACGTGCGCGGCGAGGCGCTGACCCTGCTGGTCGTCACGCGCCTGCCGTTCGCGAGCCCCGGCCACCCGCTGACCCAGGCGCGCATGGACCGGATGAAGCAGCAAGGCCGGGAGCCTTTCGCCGAGCACTCGCTGCCCGAAGCGATCCTGAAGTTTCGCCAGGGGTTCGGCCGCCTGATCCGCGGCCAGCAAGACCGCGGCAAGGTCGTCGTCATGGACCCGCGCATCCGGACCAAGGGCTACGGCCGCACGTTCGTCGACGCGCTGCCGTTCTCGGACGAATACCAGCCTGGAGGTTGAACCGACCGCGGCCTCACCCTGCCGACGGGAAGAACCGCTTCGCGGCCAGGAACCAGCGCTCGAACGCGTGGTAGCTGACGAACCCGAGCACCAGGCTGTGGGCGATCACCGCGATCGTGAAGGCGACCGTCAGGAGCACGGGGGACCAGCCCTGCAGAGCGGCTGCGAGCTCGGGCCCCATCGCCTGCAGCTTGGAGGCCAGCCACTCGACCACCAGCATGTGCGTCAGGTAGATGCAGTAGCTGTAGGCGCCGAGCAGCCGCAGCGGCGCGAAGCCGAACACGGGCTGCAGGACGGCAGACGACCGCGCCAGCGTCAGCACGCCGACGCCCATCAGGAGCGTGCAGACGAGCCCGACCTGCTGCATGGCTGGCGCGACCGGCAGCGACATGCCGCACGAGAACGCCGTCGTGACGAGGCCGGCCGCGCCGAGCGGCGCGGCGAGCCACCCGAACCACGCGGGCGGCCGCGGAGTCACGGCGAGCAGCGCGCCGGCGGCCAGGGTGTCGAGGCGGCACGGCGTCAGGAAGTGGGTGCGCTCGACGCCTTGCGACACGAGCAGCAGGCGCAGCCCGACGGCGCCGAGGATCATCGCGACGCACAGCGCGCGCAGTCCGCGCAGCGACAGCAGCCAGACCAGCAGCGGCCAGAGCAGGTAGAACTGCTCCTCGATGGCCAGCGACCACGTCACCTCCAGCGCCGGGTCCTGCGGCCCGTGCGGGAAGGCGTAGCGGAAGTTCTGGTAGTAGAGCAGGTGCGGCAGCACGTCGTCGCTGCCCGCCGCACGGTTCGGCAACGCGAACAGCAGCAGGCCCACGACGAGGTAGTAGAGCGGGAAGATCCGCAGCGAGCGCCGCGCGTAGAAGTTGCGGAAGTAGTGCTCGCCGCCCTTGCTGCGGACCAGGATGCCGGTGATCAAGAACCCGCTCAGCACGAAGAACACGTCGACGCCGCTCCACCCCAGCCACGCGACGCGCGCGTAGGGGTGCGCCATCACGTCGAGGCCGAGCAGCGGCCCGACGTAGAGGCTGTGCATGACCAGCACGCCGAGGATCGCGAGGCCGCGTACGCCATCAAGCGCGGCGATGCGTTCGGGTTCGTTCGCGCCAGGGGTCATGGTCCTCGATGGTCGCAGCGCGCCTACAGAGCGCAACAGCCCTCCCCCGCCGCTGCGGTGGAGGGCTGCGCGCGACCTCTCGGTGCGATCGGCGTCAGGCGCCGTACTTCTTGATCGCCGCGTCGAGCTTCGGCAGCACGGACAGGATGTAGAGCGCGACCGCGCCCGCCGCCGCGACGATGACCAGGAAGAACATCGACGGGCTCATCGCGCCCTGCAGCACGCCGAGGAAGCCGCTGAACTTGTTGCCGACCGCGGTCGCGAAGAACCAGCCGCCCATGGTCAGGCCGACGAACCGCTTGGGCGTCAGCTTGGTGACCAGCGACAGCGCCATCGGCGACAGGAACAGCTCGCCCACGGTGATGATCCCGTAGAAGCCCATCAGCCACATGCCCGAGACCTTGACCTCGCCGTTGTTGCTGAGGAAGCCGGCGACCGCCATGAAGCCCGCGGCGATGGCCGTGATGATCATCCCGAACAGGATCTTGCGGGCCGTCGAGAAGTCGACCTTCCGCCGCGCGAGCCGCGCGAAGAACATCATCACGAACGGCGTCATCAGCACGACGAAGAACGCGTTCCACGACTGGTAGAGCTCGGCGTTGGCGAGCTTCTGGAACTCGCCTGGCTCCTTCTGCTCGGCGCCGTCTGCGTAGAGCCCGTCGAAGGTCTCCTTGGTCACCACGTAGGTGACGAAGTCGTCGTCGCCGTTCTCGCGCACGAACGCGACCCGCTTGGTCGCCACAGCACCGTCGGCGACGTTGGCGCTGATGATCTTGCCGCCGTGGCTGTCGGTGCCCTCGGTAATCTCGATCTCGTCGTAGATGTCGACGCTGTACTTCTTCCAGGCCTTCTGCTGATCGGACAGCTCGCCGCCGATCGGCAGCTCCTCGACGCGCACGCCGTCGGGCAGCGCGCCCGAGAGCGCCGCGAGGCTCTCGCCGTCCATCTTCTTCTGCCCGAACATCGTCGCCTGCTGGTCGTCGGCGATCGGCAGCAGCGTGAGCTTGTTGGGGCGCGGCAGGTCGTCGCGCGCGTTGCCGTAGTAGCCCGGCAG
>CAZTQF010000193.1:0-5676 GCA_964615255.1 uncultured candidatus Brocadiaceae bacterium
AAGGCACCGAACAGAACGAGTCGGCGGTGATCTGGCAGGGCGAGACCGACCGCGACGGGCGAGCGCGGGTCGGCCACTTCCAGCTGCTGCGGCGGCCGCCGCCCCCGACCGAGGACGCAGCGCCAGCGCGCTTCGCGGCGCTGGTGCCGCTCCCCACCGCGCCGCTGACGCTGACCGAGTTTGCTGGCCGGCCGGCGCCCAGCGAGGCGGTGCGGCTGACGGTCCCGGCGCTCGTCGCCGTCGAGGTGGAGCTCACCTGCCACAGCGGCCGCCCGCTGCTGTCGCCGGCGCGGGTCGGCTTCGGCGCCGAGCGCGGCCGGCGCGAAGCCGGCGCGTTCCCGGTGAGCCGCAGGCTGCTGCACCAGGCCGCGCAGAAGCCGGTCGGCGTCGCGAAGGTCACGCTGCCCTCCGCGCAGGTCGGCCGCGCGTTCCGGGTCTACGCTCGCTATCCCCACGAACGCCGCGCGTCCTACGCGGAGGCGACCACCGAACGCGCCGAAGCAGCCGCGCTGGCCGCGGTCCGCATCCCGCCGCTGCCCGAGCACGCCGTGCTCGCCGGCCGGCTGCTCGACGAGGCCGGCGAGCCGCTCGCGGGCGCCCGGGCCCAGCTGACGGTCTGGCGGGGCGACCAGGTGCAGGCGACGGCCCAGATCCAGACGGTCGCAGACGGCAGCTGGGACTGCGTCCTGCGCGGCCACGGCGAGGAGGCCGCGTGGCGCGTGGAGCTCCGGTGCGAGCTCGAGCCACGTCGTGTCGAGGGATCGCGGCGTCCCGGCTTTGTCGTCGGCGCCTCCGTCCCGCTCGGCCCATGGCCGGGCGGCCGCCGCGCCGAGGTCGGCGACGTTCGGATGTCGCCGCTGCCGCTGCTTTGCGCGGGCAAGGTGATCGACGGCGCCGGCCGACCTGTCGCCGACGCGCAGGTGACCGTCGAGCAAGAGGTCGCCGCAGCGGGCTCCGGCACCACGGGGTCGCTCCGGTCGCTCGAGGGCCTCAACATCGTGTTCGAAGGAGGCCGCCGCGCCGAGCTCTCCTCGAACCTGCGGCAGAACCGCGCGCGGTGGCGTGCGCTGCCAGGACTGCAGGCACGCACGAACGAGGAGGGCGGCTTCTTGATCCGCGCGGAGTTCCCGCCGGGCAAGCTGCGCGTGCGCGCCGACACCGACCGACACTTCCGAGACGCGGTGCCGCTGCCCGCGCCCGCCGAAGACCTCCGAGTCCGGCTCCTCGAGAACGGGATCTTCACCGGCGCGGTGGTGCTGCCATCGTGGCTTCCGGATCGCTCGGTGACGGTGACCCTGCAGCCGCGCGATCCAAGCGGCCAGGGACGCGAAGCCCGCAGCGACCGCGTCGCGGCGCGCGACCAGGGGACGTTTCGCATCGAGCCCCTGCGCGCGGGGAGCTACGACCTGCTGGTCTTGCTGCGTGGGCTCCGCGCGCCGCTCGCGACCGTCGAGGGTGTCTTGATCCAACCGGGCGAGAACCGCGACCCGCGGATCGCGCCGCTCGACCTCGGCGACGCACTCCACCGGTTCCGGCTGCGGGCGCGGGACGAGGCCGGGCAGCTGCTCGACCTCGACGGACCGATCCACGCGCGCCTGCAGGCCCTGGACGGCACCTGGAGCGAGGCCGGCTTCCGCTGGCAAGAGGGACGCGCGGAGTTGATCACGGCGCACGCGACCGCCGAGCTGACGTTCTTCGGACGCGGCTTCCAGCCGCTGCGCCGTCGGTTCTCGCCAGGCGAGCACGACGTCTACCTGCAGACCCAGCGGCCGGCGCTCGTCATGGTGCCCGGCGCGCGCGCGCTCGCTGGCCCGGACCGCAAGGTCCGGATCTCGGCGATCCTGAAGGGGGACACCGGCTACCCGTCTACGCTGAGCGGCACCGACCAGCGAACGGGCCGACGGTTCTCGTTCCCGCGGTGGGACCTGGGTCGGAGCAGCGGCGGCTGGCTCGGCGCGACCGACCTGGTCGAGATCCCGCTGATGACCGCCGGCGAGTACGAGCTGATCTTCCGCGCGCACGCCAACGAGACGACGCGCACGCCGCAGACGCAGGTGTCGCTGGGCACCTTCGAGCTGACGCCCGGCGGCGCGACCGCGACCACGGTCCCGGTGCCGTCCGAGCAGGTCGTCGAGGCGATGCGCGCGCTCGACGAGCAGTGGCGCCAGCGGCAGCGACCGCGCGCCCAGCGGCGGGAGTGAGTCCTCGCGACGGCGGCGCGGCGGCGGGGAGCGGGGGCGCAGGCTCGATCAGGGCGACGCGGCGCGGCACGATAGGCGCGTGAGAACGCCGCTCGTCGTCCTCGGCGTGGCAGGGGCCGCAGGCCTCGCTTGGCTGCTGTCCTGGCCCGCCGGATCCCCTCCCCCGCCGCCGCCCGCGCCGCAGGCGGCGCCCCAGGAAGACACAGCAGCACCCTCGCCGCTCGAAGCAGCTCGCGGACGCGCGGACGACGCAGCCCGCGACATCCGCGACGCGCCTGCCCCATCGCCCGACGCCGACACGCAGGCCGCGCCCGAGGCCGCAGCGCCGCTCCGGCCCGCGATCGCCGAGGTCCGCGACGTCGCCACCGGCGCGCTCGTAGAGGGGTTCTCGTACCGCTTCCTCGCAGGATCCGTGCGCGCGTTCGGCGCGTGTGAGGGCGGCAGCGGCGGCCTCGACCTGCCGTGGGCCACCACCGGCGACCTGCTGATCGAATCCGAAGGGATGGAGCCGCAGCGCTACGAGGCGCTCGCGCTGCCGCCGCGGTCGGCGCCGCCGCTGGTGCTGGAGGTCTACCTGCGCCGCGCCCGCGTCACCGAAGGCGTCACGCTGCTGGTGCACGACGTCGACCGCCGGCCGGTGCCGAGCGTGCGCGTCGACGCCTTCGCGCTCGCCGACGCCGCCGACGCCGCCGGCTCTTGGCATCTGAGCGCCCCGCTGTGGTCGCGCGCCGCGAGCTCCCCCGGCGGACGCTACACGCTGCCGCCGCTGGCACCCGGCAGCTACGGCGTGAGGCTGCGCGCCGTCGACGCCGAAGGGGCGCCGCTCCCGCACACGGCGTTCCGCCGCGTGTTCGAGCTGACCGGCAACAACGGGTTCCTCGAGGACGTGACGCTGGAGCCAGCCTGCGCGCTCCGGCTCGACCTCGTCCGCCCGGACGGCCATCCCTTCGACCCCGCGACGCGCGACCCCGTCACCGTCACGCTGCGCCCGTCCGCAGAGCCGGCGCTGTCGCGGCGCTGGGTCTGCGCCGGCCGCGACGGCGCTCCCTCGGCCACCTCGATCGACCGCGTGCCGGGTCCTTCTCCCGTGTGGCTGGCCGAGGCGGTCGCTCCCGGCGCCTACTCGCTGGAGCTCAGCGCCGCCGGGCGCGTGCTGACGCGGCGGACGTTGCTCTTGACTGCCTCCACGCAGACCGAGCGCGTCGTCGTCCCGTGACCGCCGGCGTCAGCGGAAGCAGCGCGCGACCAGCGAGGTCCAGCCGGTCTGGTGGGACGCGCCGCAGCCGCGTCCCGTGTCCCCGTCGAAGAACTCGTAGAACCAGTAGAGGTCGCGGTAGGCAGGGTCGTCGGCGAACCGGCGGTCTTCGCCGGCGAACGGCGGCGCGCCGTCGGCTCCGCGACGGAACAGCGTCGTCAGCCGCCGGGCGAGCTCGTCGGCGACCTCCTGCAGGGTCAGGAAGTTGCCCGAGCCCGTCGGACACTCGACCTTCAACTCGTCGCGGTAGAACTTGCCGTAGCGCTCGAGGGCCTCGATCAGCAGGAAGTTGACCGGGAACCAGATCGGGCCGCGCCAGTTGCTGTTGCCACCGAACATGGCTGTGCCGCTCTCCGCGGGCGAGTAGTCGACCCGGTACTCGTCGTCGCCGTGCTGCATGACGAACGGGTGCTCGAGGTGCACCCGCGACATCGAGCGCACGCCGTGCTCGGACAAGAACTCGCTCTCGTCGAGCAGATACGTGAGCATGCGCGTCAGCCGCTCCTTGGACGGGATCGCGAGCAGCACCTTGGCCGCACCTTCGCCCTCTGAGAACGAGATGTGCGCGGCCAGCTCCTGCTCATTCTCGAGGAACCAGCGCATCCGCCGGTAGAAGCCCGTCAGCTCGGAGAGCCGCGACAGCGGCAGCACCTCGACGGCGCACAGCGGCAGCAGCCCGACCAGCGAGCGGATCCGCAGGCGCACGGCCTCGTCCTCGCCGTCGGCGCCGTGGATCTGGTCGTAGTAGAAGCCGTCTTCCTCGTCCCAGAGCCCGGTGCCGCCGAGCGTGTTGATCGCGTGCGTGATCTGCACGAAGTGCTCGAAGAACTTCGAGGCGACGTCCGAGTAGCTCTTGTCGTGGTGGGCCAGCTCGAGCGCCATGCTCAGCATGGTCGCGCAGTAGAACCCCATCCACGCCGTGCCGTCCGCCTGCTCGAGGTCGCCGCCTGTCGGCAGCGGCTGGCTGCGGTCGAAGACGCCGACGTTGTCCAGGCCGAGGAACCCGCCGCCGAAGACGTGCTTGCCGTGCACGTCCTTCTGGTTGACCCACCAGGTGAAGTTCAGCAGCAGCTTGTGGAACGCGCTGGCGAGGAAGTTCAGGTCCCGCTCGCCGCGCTTGCCCGTCATCTTGTAGACGCGCCAGCAGGCCCACGCGTGCACCGGCGGGTTGACGTCGTGGAACGCGAACTCGTACGCCGGGAGCTGCCCGTTGGGCGCCATGTACCACTCGCGCAGGAACAGCAGCAGCTGGGACTTCGCGAACGCCGGGTCGAGCTTGGCGAACGGGATCATGTGGAACGCGAGGTCCCACGCCGCGTACCACGGATACTCCCACTTGTCCGGCATCGAGATGACGTCGCGGTTGTAGAGGTGGGAGAAGTCTGAATTGCGGCCGTCGCGCCGCGACTTCGGCGGCGTCGGCTGCGACGGGTCGCCCGCCAGCCACGTCCGCACGTCGTACCAGTAGAACTGCTTGGACCAGACGAGGCCGGCGTAGGCCTGCCGCTGGATCCGAGCGGCCTCTTCGTCGACGTCACCGAGGAGGTCGCGGTAGAACCCGTCGGCCTCGGCGGCGCGCGCCGCCAGCACCCCGTCGAACGCGTCGCCGAAGGGTGCAGGCGCCGCGTCCGCGCGCCGCAGGCGCAGCCGCAGGACGCGCGATTCGCCGGCCGGCACCGTCAGCAGGCACCAGAACGCGGCCTTGCTCCCGTCGTCGTCGCTGACCGCGCCCTCGTCGCTCTCGCAGACCCTCCGGTGGAACCCGTCCTTGACCTTGGCCTCGTAGTCCTCGTAGCCCCCCCGGTCGGAGTGGGAATTGGCGAAGTATTGCTCGTCGTAGAGGCTCGCGAGTTCGGAGGGGGCGGGGGGCGGGTTCAGGAACCAGAGGGTACAGTCTCCGCACTCGACCATGCGGTGGCCGCTGGCGACGGCGCGTGGTTCGAAGCTCTCTCCTCCGCAGAGAGGACACGGTCTGACCGCTTCGGGTTGCTCGAGGTCGAGATAGAAACCGGCGTGGAGACGTCGCCGGACCGCCAGGACTTCTCGCAGCATTGCCAGGCTGTCGGAGACCAGCCGGATGCGGGAGTCGACATCGTGGGTGAGGCGAACCGGGAAACGCTCGATCCGATGGCCGCGGGCGAGGGCGGCCGCGAGGATCTCGACGTCGAAGCCGAAGCCGTCGATGGTGCGCAGAGCGAAGAGGCGTCGTGCGACGTCGCC
>CAZTQF010000194.1:0-5674 GCA_964615255.1 uncultured candidatus Brocadiaceae bacterium
ACACCTCCTTGCCGAGCACGACCGAGAACGCGACGCCGATGGGGAGCTGCCACAGCGGCGTCGACGCCGGCACGATCAGGGCGATCAGCATGCCGGAGACGAGGTAGCCCTCGCTGACCTCCTCCTTGCGGATCACCGAGAACAGACCCTCGATCATCAGGCCGACGCCGTAGCTGACGACCAGGATCGGGACCATGACCTGCAGCCCGAAGACGATCGTGTCGAAGGCCGAGACGCCGCCTTCGGCCCCGAGCGCCGGCGCGCCGAGCAGGCCCTGCAGCCAGCCGGTCGTGTAGGTCTCCGCGGTGACGCCGAGGCCGGCGACCGCGTCGAAGTGCTGCACGCCGTTGTTCCAGATGGCCCAGAGCAGGCACGGCACCATCGCGAGGATGACGCTGTTCATGACCCGCTTCAGGTCCACGTAGTCCCGACAGTGCACGCGCTGCTTACCGGCGCGGAAGTCGGGCGCGAACAGGAAGGTCTCGAGCGCGTCGAACAGCGGCCACACCTTGTGGAACTTGCTGTCCTCGCCGTGGTACAGCTTGCGCTGCTTGTCGACCAGGTTGCGTAGGAACCTCACGGCTCAGCTCTCCTTCTCATACATGTCCAGACCCTGGCGGATGACCTCGCCGACGTCGATCTTGCAGGGATCGACGAACGTGCACAGCGCGACGTCCTCCTCGGTCACCTCGAGCAGGCCGAGCTTGATGGCCTCCTCGATGTCCTTGGCCTGGATGGCTCGGACCAGGAACGTCGGCAGGATGTCGAGCGGCATCACCTTCTCCCACGAGCCGATGTTGACGATCGGCCGGTGGCCGCCGTGCAGGCGCGCGTCGGGCGTGTACTCGCGCTGCTTGAGCCCGAAGTTCACGGCCGCGTGGTTGCTCAGCTTCTTGCCCATCTGCGGGATGGCCCAGCCGAACATGTCGCGGCGGTCGGTGCCCTCCTGCATCACGGTCAGCGTGCGGTTGCCGAACGCGAGGAAGCCGTCAGGCGCTGCGACGAAGCCGCTGAGCACGTCCCCGTTGATGCAGCGCACGTCGCCGGTGAGCGCCGCGCCGCCGGTCAGGACGGACAGCGACGCGCCCTGGCGGACGCGGAAGTACTGCTTGCTCGGCGCCTCGCTGCCCGCGACGGCGACGACCGTGTGGGACGGGTAGCTGCCGGTCTGCGCCCACTCGCCGATGCGCGCCACGTCGGTCAGCGAGATGGCGAAGGCGACCTCGCTGCCCTTGAGCGGGCGGATCTCGTGGATGTGCGTGCCGACCAGGCCCGACGGGTGCGGGCCCGAGAAGTCGTGCACCTCGACGCCGTCGAGGGCGCGCAGGTCGGACTGGTGGTCGCCGGCCGCGCGCAGCGCGAGGTAGACCTTGCCGTCGGTCAGGCGCCGCAGCACGTCGACGCCTGCCTGCACCTCGGCCTTGCGGCGCTGCACCGAGAAGCACGGGTCTCCGGCCAGCGGCGCGGTGTCCATGCCGTTGACGAAGATCGCGACCGGCGCGGCGTCGCCGACCGGCATCTTGCCGAGCGGGCGCTGCTTGAACATCGGCCACAGGCCCGCGCCCTTGACCGCCTTGACGACGTCCTCGCGGCTGCCGGACGCGGGCAGCGAGGGCAGGTCCTGGTGCGGCGTGTCGGCGCCGACCTTGATGACGACGCGCGTCAGGAAGCGCCGCGGCCCGAACTCGACCGACTCGACGGTGCCCGACGCCGGCGCGCACCAGACGATGTCGCGGTCGACCTTGTTGAGGTAGACGGGCTGGCCCGTCTCGACGGGGTCGCCTTCCTTGACCAGCACCTTCGGCTTGATGCCGGCGAACTCGAACGTCTCGAGCGCGACGTGGGACGGCTCTGCGGCGTCCGTCAGCACCGGCTCCGGGCGCCCCGCGAGCGGGAGGTCGAAGCCCTTCTTGATCTTGTGGGTCGTCATCCGTCAGGAGATCTCGTTGCGGCTCGCCGCTGAGAAAACAGCGCGCGTCGCGGGGTTCTTTCGTCGAATCGGTCGCCGCGTCAGCGGCTGCAGGCCCCCTCTGGCTCCGGCTCCCCGGCCGCCTTGCCGCAGCGCGAGCACGAACCGTCCGGGTTCTTGCCGCCGCACGAGCCCGAGAGGCTCCTGCCGCCGAGCGCGAGCGCAGCGATCGCCAGGACGGGCACGGTCAGGACCAGGATGGGCAGCAGGAAGTGCACGGAGAGCGCCGGGAGTTCGGGCAAACACGGTAGCGACTCGAGGCGAGGATTCGAGGGGGGGTCGCGAGTTCTGACCCCTGCTGGACGCGCCCTGCTAGAGGGTCATGCGGTCCTGCACCAGCTCGGTGAGGCCGCGCAGCGTGTTGCAGTTTGCGAGCGAGACGTCGGTGTCTTCCACGCGGACCCCGAAGCGTCGCTCCAAGAACTCCACGACCTCGATGACGCCGGCCGAGTCGACGATCCCGGACGTCACCAGCGGCGTGTCGTCTTCGAGCCCCTCCTCGCGGCCGTCGCGAAACCAGCTGGCCACGAAGGTCCGGATCTCGGCGAGGACGTGGACTCGTTCCGTGGCAGATGAATCAGTCATGACCGGGCAGGCAAACGGGCGCAGCATGATGCCGAGGCGCGCCCAGGAAGGGAAGTCCTGGGCAAGGCTCCGGCGATCCGCCCCTTGCGCCAGATCGGCGCGATCGCAATCCTGCGGCTGTGCAGGAAGTGCGCTGGAGGGACGTGGTCGCGCTGCTCGCCGCGCCGTGCGCCGTGGTCGCGCTCGCGCCGCCGCTGAGCGGAGCCCACTGGGCCCTCGACCTGCTCGCCTGCTTCGTCGTCCAGGCCGGCGTGGCGCTGGCCGCAGCGGCGCTTTTCTTTGCGCTTGGCCGTAACTGGGTCCGGGCGTGCCTGACGGCCGCCTTCGCCGGCCTGGCCGCGCTCACCGCGGCGCCCGACTGGCTGCCCGAGCACGACTCTCCACAACTTGGGGACAGCGACCAACAACTAATCTTCGCCGCCGTCAACCTGCTCGCTGACAACGATCAAGAGCCCCAGCGGGTGTTGGCGGTCCTGCGCGAGGCGGCCGCCGAGGTGGTCTGGTTCAGCGAGTACACGCCGGACTGGCAGCGCTTCCTGCAGGCCGAACTCGTCGAGCTCCCGCACCGGATCGAGCGCCCCGACCTCGGCTCCTTCGGCGCGGCGCTCTACTCGCGCTACCCCCTCGAGGAGGGCGCCATGGTCCCAGGCGGACACAGCTGGAGCCCCTTTGGTCGGGCGGTTCTCCGATCTCCATTCGGCGCTATCGGAGTGCTGGGGGTGCACCCCCCGCCGCCGCTGCCGAATCCGCGCGGCGTCGCCGAGCGCGACGACGGGCTCGCTGCGATCGCGCCGCTGCTCGACGGCCTGCCCGCGCGCCGGGTCGTTCTCGGCGACTTCAACGCCACCCCCTGGAACGACGCCTTCGTCCGGATGCGCCGCGACGCTGGCCTCAAGCGCGGCAGCACCGCGTGGTGGCTGCCCAGCTGGCCCGACCCGATGCCGGCGCTGCTCCGCACCCCGATCGACCACGTCCTCACCGGCGGCGGGCTCACGGTCACGGCTGCCGCCCTCGGCCCCTCGATCGGCAGCGACCACCGCCCGCTGATCGCGACGGTGCGGGTCGACGGCTAGCTAGCGCCAGTACTTCTCGCGGATCCACTTCGGCTGCCAGCGATCCGGCGGGAACCGCTTGCCTTCCAGGTCGAGCGTGGCGGGGTCCTGCTGCTCGGTCCGCCACGGCAGGTCGTCCCCGGCTTCGCGCAGCCGCTCGCGGAGCAGCGCTTCGAGCTCGCGCTGCAGCGCGGCGTGCTCCGGCATCCCCGCGAGGTCGTCCAGCTCGTGCGGGTCGCGGACGACGTCGTAGAGCACGGTCTTGTCGATCCGCGGGTAGCGAATCAGCTTGTGGTCGCCGCGCCGGACGGCCCGCTGCGTCCTGGCGTAGAGCTGTACGAGGTCGTCGCGGACCGCCTCGCCGTCGCGGAGCAGCGGCCAGAGGCTGCGCCCGTCGAGGCCGGGCTGCGGTGCGCCGGCAGCCTCCAACACGGTCGCCGTCAGGTCGTAGAGGTACGCGAGGCCGTCTCGCTGCGCGACGGGCACGCCGGGCCCGGCGACCACGCACGGCGCGCGCATCGAGTGCTCGTAGAGGCTCTGCTTGCCGAGCAGGCCGTGACTGCCGAGCGCGAGGCCGTGATCGGCGGTGAAGACGACCAGCGTCCGGTCGAGCACGTCGAGCTCCTCGAGCTTCGCGAGCACCCGGCCGACCTGTTCGTCGAGGTGGGCGACCAGCGCGCGGTACTCGCGGAGCTGGTCGCGGAGCTCGTCGGGGTCGCGCGGCCAGCCCAGCAGGTTCTCGTCGCGCACGGTCATCGTCATCTTGCCGAGGTTGACGCCGTGCTGGCCGCGGAAGTTGGGCGGCAGCGCCGGTGCTGGCAGGTCCTCGAGCTGCTCCAGCCAGCGCCGCGGCGGGTCGCGCGGGTCGTGCGGCGCGGTCAGCGGCAGGTACGCGAAGAACGGCGCGCCGTCGTCGGACGCGAGGTGGCCTTCGAGGAAGTCGATCGTCGCCGCGCAGAAGTGCTCGGTCGAGTGTCCCTCCGGCCGGCGCTTGTTGACGACGGAGCCGCCGACGACGTCGCAGAGCGGCACCTGGAAGTGGTCACACATGCCGCCGCGGAACACCGCGCGCGCGTCGGGGAAGGCCCTCGTCAGCGCCTCGTCGCCGTTGTGCCACTTGCCCGCCATGAACGTCCGGTAGCCCGCCTCCCGGAGGTATTCCGGCAGCGTCCGACGGTCCGACAGGTTGTCGGGCGCCTGCGTCAGCATGCGCCCCGACATCAGCATCGCGCGCGAAGGCGCACACACCGCGCCGTGCCGTGAGCCCTGGCAGTAGACCTGCGTCAATCGGGTCCCGCGCGCGGCGAGCGCGTCGATGTGCGGCGTGTGGACGTCGACGCCGCCGAAGGCACCGACGGTGTCGGCGCGCAGGTCGTCCGCAAACACGAACAGCACGTTGGGGCGCTGCGAGAGGCAGCAGCACGCGAGCAGGATCGCAGCCGAGACTGCGCGGAGCGGGTGGTTCGTCATGGGCAGCGGGCGTTCCGCGCAGGCTAGACCGCCCACCGCAGCGATGCACGCCCCGCAACGGAGCGGCCGCGCGCTACCGAGTCCGGCGCGCCTGCGGCGCGAGCTCTCGGTAGACCTCGAGGTGCGCGGCGAGCACGGAGCGGAGCCGCAGGCCGTCGTCGAGGCGCGCGCGTCCGCCGGCCGCGAGCTGGGCGGCCAGCTCCGGAGACGCGCGCAAGCGGTTCAGCTGCGCGGCGAGCGCCGGCACGTCGCCGACGGAGAAGCTCAGCCCCGACTGCTCGTGACGGACCAGCTCCGCGAGCCCGCCGACGCGCGCGGCGACCACGGGCCGGCCGACGTGCATCGCCTCCATCGCGGCGTTGCCGAGCCCTTCGTGCCGCGAGGGCATGACGAGCACGTCGCAGGCCTGCAGCAGGTCGCCGACGTCGGCGCGGAAGCCCAAGAAGCAGATCCGCGCGGCGACGCCGAGCTCGCGCGCGAGCGCCTCCAGCCTCGCGCGCTCCGGTCCATCGCCTGCGACCAGGACGCGCGCGTCCGGAACCGAGGCGGCCGCCTGGACCAGCAGGTCGACGCCCTTGCCGTGCGCGAGCTTGCCCAT
>CAZTQF010000195.1:0-5640 GCA_964615255.1 uncultured candidatus Brocadiaceae bacterium
GCGCGCGCTGCGCGGCCCGGGCGAGCTGGACGCCGCGAACACGTGGCACGCGGTGCGCTTGTTCTCGCCCTGCCTCGCCGTCGGCGCCGTGTGCAGCTGGTTCGTCGCGACCGAGCAGCCGCAGCTGGTCTGGCTGCTGCCGGGTCTCTGGCAGCTGCTGTTCGGCATGGGCAACCTCGCGACCGCGCGGCTGCTGCCCGCGCCGGCAGGTGCGGTCGGGTGCATGTTCCTCGTGACCGGCGCGAGCTGCCTCTGGCTCGGCGAGCGCGCGCTGGCCCCGTGGGCGATGGGGCTCCCCTTCGCAACGGGGCAGCTGGCGCTGGCCGCGGTCCTTTGGTGGCGCAACGAGCGGGCGGAGGTGCGCGCATGAACCCTGCGACAGAGGACGGCGGCCGCTACGCCTACGAGGGGCTCGACCGGGTGCTCCACGAGAAGGCCCGCCTCGGCATCGTCACGTCGCTCGCGGCCAAGGCCGACGGCCTGCTGTTCGCGGACCTCAAGGCGCTGTGCAAGCTGACCGACGGCAACCTGTCCCGCCACCTGACCGTGCTGCAGGACGCGGGCATCGTCGAGATCCACAAGGGGTTCAAGGGCAAGCGCCCGCAGACCTTGTGCCGGCTGAGCGACGACGGCCGCGCCCGCTACCTCGCCTACGTTGGCGTGCTGGAGACCGTGCTCGCCGACGCCGTGGCCGCCGCCAAGACCTCCCGGCGCAGCACGCGCAGCCTGCCGGAAGGCTTCAGCCCGGCCTAGGCGCTGCGAGCGCAGTGCGCTCGTTCAGCGTGGCGCGCGAACGGCCGCGGGCTCTCCGATCGCCTCGAGCGCGGCCAACAGCTGGTCAACGTGCACCTTGTCGCGGTCGTAGCGAACCGCGAAGTCCGCGACGCTGGCACGGATGTAGACGTCGCGCACACCGTCGATCGAACCGAGCGCTCCGCGCACGGCGGAGACGCACTGCATTCAGGGCACGACCTCGAGCACCAGCTCGACCTCACGAACGTCCGCCCGCGGCGGAGCCTCGCAGGCCGCGAGGCCCAGCAGCAGCGCGCAGACAGTCCCTCGGGGCGTCGGTCTCATGTCCTCATCCTACGGCGCAGGCGCCCGTCGAATCCCGTGCGCCCCGGTTCTTCGGATTCACGTTCGCCGAGGGTCCGCGAAGGTCCCGCCCACCGGCAGGCCCGGCGCGGCCGAGTGCAGGACCTCGAAGTGCGGGCGTCCCTCGGCATCGGGGCCGCGGAACACGAGCGTCGCGGCGGCGCCCTGCGGCACGGCCTGCCCGAGCAACTCGACGAGGCGCGTCGGCCGGCGCACGGGCGCGTCCGCGCCGCCGCGCTGCGGAACGAGCAGCACCGAACGACCGACGAAGTGCGGCATCGCGCGCTCGAGCTCGCCCAGCACGGCCGCGAGGTGGGCGTCGTCGTCGCCGTCGGCGACGCCAACGACCGCGGCAGGCGGGTCCATCTGGTCGAAGCGCTGGATCAGCGTCAACAGACCGCCGCCCGCCGCCGGAGCTGTAGGCGCCGCGACCTCGGCGGACTCGGCGGTCTCCGCAGCCGCGGCGACCTCCTCGACCGGTTCGGGCGCAGGCGCTGGCTCAGGGTGCAGCTGCACGGCCTCGCCGTCGCCGGACTCCAACAGCACCTTCGAGACGCCAGCACCCCGGAGCGCGTCCACGAGCCTCGCGACCGCCGCGTCCGCGGCATCCGCGCCGGGCCAGGCGGCCGTCACGGTCACGCCGGACAGCGCGCCGATCTGCTCCATCTTGCCGGGCAGCTCGGCGTCGACCATGCGCGCGTCCATCGCGGCGTCCCCGGTCGGCTCCACCACGAACCGCGCCTGCTTGCCCTTCTTCTCCACGAGCTCGAACAGCGGCGGGTGGACCTGCATCGGCTGCGCGCCGCCCAGGACAACCCGGGACGCGCCTTGCTCGAGCGCGTAGTCCGCGATCGTGCGCGCCGCCGGGGACTCCTCGACGAGCACGGCCTTGAGCGCGACCTCGACGCCCTCGAGCTCCCGGCGCACCGCGCGCTGCTGCTGCGCCTCGTCGCGGCCCCCGGGATCACAGCTGACGATCAGCCGATCGCCTTCCTCGGTTGCCTCGATCATCGGCGGCAGCATGACGTCGACCTCGCCGCCCTCGGCGAGCTCGAGCCGCGTCGGCCCGGCCTCGGCGACCGCGCCGCACAGGTTGTCCCGCAGCGTGCGCGACAGCGGCGCGTCCCCGTGCGCGACGATGCGAACCGCGACGCCGCCGAGCGCGGCGAGGTGCGCCGGCAAGCGCCGGTCGAGCGCGCGCTGCAGCTCCTTGGGCTTGCCCGACTCGGTCTCTACCACGAGGCACACGAGATCCCCGTCGGCTTGCACGTGGACCGGCGGCGGCACGAACGGCTCGCGCAGGTCGCCGTGCACCGTGCACGAGAGGCGGTGCGGCGCCATGGTCTTGCAAGCCTCCTCGAGCACCTCGACCGCCGCCGCGTCGAGGTCGAAGCCCTCGGGCCAGTCGACGACGACGTCCTTGCCCGCGGTGTCGTGATGGTGCGCGGCGCACTCCTTGACGAAGGCCGCGAGGACGGCGTCCCGCTCCCGACCGTTGGGCGTCAGGCGGAGCTCGACCTCGGCGCCCGCGCGGACGCTGACCAGCGGCGGCCACACCACCTCCGCCCCGCCCGCCGCTTCGACCTCCACCCGCGTCGCGCCCGCGTCGCGGGCGAAGTCGACGCAGAACTGCTGGACAGCTGCCGACCCGCGCGCGAACCGGAAGCAGACGCTCCTGCCGTCGAGCTGGGCGCGGTCGCGCGGCAGCACCAGCGAGAGCGCGTCGATCGCGTCCTCGTCGTCGGCGTCGAGGCCCACTTCGACCGCGACGGCGCCGCCGCTCACCGAGCACTGGACCTGCTCTTCGACGTCGAGGTCGAAGAGCACGCGGGCGCCGACCGCGACGCTGCGTGCGCCGCCGTCGCGGAGCGCGGTCGCGAGCGCGTCCCGCGTCTGGGAGTCCGGCTTGGCGCCGCCGCGGAACTGGAACACGAAGCGCCCGCCCGCTGCGCCATGGACCAGGGCGACGACGTGAGGCGCCATCGCGACCGGCAGATCCACCTGCTCGCAGTCACCGGTATCCACCGTGACCTTGGTCGCGCCGGCCGACAGCTCGCTGGTGACCGCCACGGTGGGCAGCGCGCCTTCGTGCACCACCTCGTCGCCGAACCCGCGCTTGACGACGACCTTCAGCGGCTTCTGCGGCCCGAGCTTGTCCGCGACCACGCCCTTCACCGCGCTGCCAACGAGGCCGTCTCCGGTGAAGCGGACCAGCACCTCCTTGTGCCGAAGCATCGCGCCGAAGGAGCCCGCGATGCGATCGAGCGGGCCCTCGACCGCGTCCACGACGTCCTTCTTCGGCATGTCGGGCACATCGAGCGTGACGACGGTGTCGAAGCCGTCCTCCTCGCTCTCGACGCAGCGGCCTTTGACCAGGCCCTGATCCTCTTCGATCGCCTCCAGCTCAGGCAGCTCTTCGAGCGACTCGAGCTCTGGCAGGTCGTCGATCGGCTCGAGCGCGGGCAGCTCCGCGTCGATCTCGTCCTTGGCGGAGCGACCGGGTCGCTTGCGAGGCAGGCCGTGGCCGTGCTTGGTCATACGTCGTGTCCGAGGGGTCGAAGGGTGAGGAGTCGCCCAAGGTAGCGGGCCACTCGCCGACGCCAAGCCCGAGGCTCGGACTCGCCGGGCAAAAGCGCTCGCCGCGCGAATCCGACGCGCGGTGTGCCCCGCGCCGCGCCATCCCCTACAACATGCGACATGTCCAAACCGACCCTCTCGTTCGGCCGGCAGCCAGACTGGAGCAAGCTCCGGGTCCTCAGGTGGATCGTGCCCGGCGTCGTCGTGCTCGTCCTGGCGCTGACGTCGTACTACACCGTGCCGCCCGACTCGCAGGGCGTCGTGCTCCGCTTCGGCCGCTACAGCTCCACCGAGGAGCCGGGGCTGCACTTCAAGCTGCCGCTGGGCGTGGACCGCGTCGAGGTGGTGCCGGTCCGGCGGCAGCTCAAGCTCGAGTTCGGCTTCGGCACGCCCGGCGCGACCAACTCCCGGCAGAGCCGGACAACGCGCTCGCAGCAGATGGAAGAGAAGAGCATGGTGACCGGCGACCTGAACGCGGCGCTCGTCGAGTGGGTCGTGCAGTACCACATCGACGACGCGCCGGCGTTCCTGTTCAAGGTCAGAGAGCCCGAGACGACCCTGCGGGACCTCAGCGAGGCGGTCATGCGCGAGATCGTCGGAGATCGCACCGTCGACCAGGTCATCACGACGGGTCGCCAGGACATCGAGGACAAGGCGATGCTCCGGCTGCGCGTGCTCACCAAGGAGTACGAGCTCGGCGTCTTCGTCGACCAGGTCCAGCTGAAGGACGTCAACCCGCCCGAGGACGTGAAGGACTCGTTCAACGAGGTGAACAAGGCGCAGCAGGACCGGGAGAACATGGTCAACATCGCCAACGGCGACTACAACAAGGTCGTGCCGCGGGCCAAGGGGCAGGCCGAGCAGCGCATCAGCGAGGCCGAGGGCTACAAGCTCGAGCGGATCAACGAAGCGCAGGGGAACGCCTCGGCCTTCGACGCGGTGCTCGTCGAATACGTCAAGGCGACCGAGGTGACGCGACGCCGCCTGTACCTCGAGACCATGACCGAGGTCATCCCCGGGCTGTCGAGCATGTGGATCGTCGACGACTCCGTCACGCAGCTGCTGCCGATGGTGCAGGGCAAGGGCCTGGGAGGTGGCAAGTGAAGATCTGGCCGATCCTGGCGGGCCTCGCGGCCCTGTTCTTCCTGCTGGTCCTCGGCGGCGCCTTCTACACCGTGCACGAGACCGACACGGTCATCCTGACGCAGTTCGGGCGGCCTGTGGGCGATCCGATCACCGAGCCGGGGCTGCACTTCAAGACCCCGTTCATCCAGGACGTGCACCGGCTGGAGAAGCGCGTGCTCGAGTGGGACGGGCGACCGGTCGAGATGCCCACCAAGAGCAAGACCTACATCATCGTCGACACGTTCGCGCGGTGGCGCATCGGCGACCCGGCGAAGTACTTCGTCAGCGTCAACGAAGAGCGGCGCGCGCAGTCGCGGCTCGAGGACATCATCGGCAGTGAGGTCCGCTCCGCCGTCGCCGCGCACGAACTCATCGAGGTCGTGCGCAGCGACAAGTCCGTGGTGCTGCCGCCGGCGCAAGCCGTCGAAGGCACCACCATGTCGACGCTCCAGGTCGCCGAGCGCGGCCGCCTGGAGCTCGAGAAGGACATACTCGCGGCCGCTGCGCCCAAGCTCACCGAGCTCGGCATCGAGCTGCTCGACGTCCGGATCAAGCGCGTCAACTACCGCCAGGACGTGGTCGAGAGCATCTACCGCCGGATGATCAGCGAGCGCGAGCAGATCGCGCAGCTGTTCCGGAGCGAGGGCGAGGGCGAGGCCGCGCGCATCAACGGTCGCCGGGAGCGAGAGCTCAGGCGCATCGAATCCGAGGCCTACAAGCGCGTGCAGGAGCTGCGCGGCGAGGCCGACGCCCAGGCGACGCGGATCTACGCCGACGCCTACGACAAGAGCCCCGAGGCCCGCGAGTTTTACGGGTTCTTGAAGACGCTCGACACCTACCGCG
>CAZTQF010000196.1:0-5628 GCA_964615255.1 uncultured candidatus Brocadiaceae bacterium
AGCGGCCGCCCGTGATCTTGGCCAGCTGCTGGACGGCCGTGGTGTCCAGCGGGCGCCAGCTGCCGTCGGCCGCCGGCGCGCCGCGCCCGAGCGCGATGGTGTGCACGCGCACGTCGTGGTCGCGGCACCACTGCCCGGCGTGCAGCGGCGCGATCTGGTCCGGCGCGCCGAACGCGGCGACGTTCTCCTCGCCGTCCGTGAGCAGGACCAAGACCTTGCCGCTGGCCTCCGATCGCTGCAGCAAGCTCGCGGCCATGCCGACCGCGGCGCCGATCGCGGTGGCGTCTTCGGGGCCGTCCGCGTCGACGAGGCGGACTTGCTCGAGCAGCTCGACGACCGCGGTGCGGTCGGCCGTCGGCGGACAGACGAGGTCGGCGAACCGCGCGAAGGTGACCAGCCCGAGCCGATCGTCGCGGCGGCCTGCGAGGAACTCGCTGGCCAGGGCGCGCGCGACGTCCAGGCGCGTGCGCGCCGGGTCGAGGTCGGTCGCCGCCATCGAAGACGACCGGTCGAAGCACAGCAGGACGTCGCGCCCGAGCCGAACCGGAGGCTCGACCTCGACCTGCACGGGCCGCGCGAGCGCGGCGACGAAGGCCGCGAGCGCAGCGCCTTCGAGCAGGAGCGGCAAGCAGGCGAGCCGCGATCGCCACGTCGTCGGCAGCCCGGGCCCATCGCCTGCCGCACCCAGCGCGCAGGACATGGCGACAAAGGGCCGCCGCCGCCAGCGGATCGCGAGCGCCGCCAGGACGGGGAGCAGCAGCAGCACGGCGAACGGCGCGCGCCAGGTGAACCCAACCTCAAGCGCCGCGATCACGCCCGCTCCCCCGCCGCTTCGACGAAGCGCAGCGCGCGGTCTCGCGCGGAGCGCGGGCCACCTGCCGCCGCCGGGAGCTGGCTGAACAGCGCGAGGTCGATGTCCTGCAGGCACAAGCGCAGCGCGGGTTCCTCCTGCGGCACGAGCAGCAGCAGCTCTTCGCTCGTGCGCACCCGCGCAGGCAGTCCGAACCGCTCCGCGAGGTGGCGACGGAGGATCGCCTTGACCTGCAGCAGGACCGCCTCCACGTCGGCCTGGGAGACGTCGACCGCGCGCAGCGCGGCGGCGGCGCTCCACGCGGGCCCCGGCTCGACGCGCGCTGCGGCCGCGCCGCGACGAGACCGCCGCCAGCCGAAGAACCCTGCGCCGAGCGCGAGCGCCGCGAACGCCACGAGCGCCGCCGACAGCAGCGGCGAGGTCGCCGGGCGCGCGGCCTCGTAGCCGCTCGAGGGCCACTCGAGCTCACCTGCAGGCGTCGGCAGCGACGTCGTCACTCGCAGCGCGTGCGGCGGGGTCCCCGGCAGCGCGACCTCGCCGAGCTCGTAGCAGCGGGCGCGCAGCCGCACGCGCTCGCCGCCGGCCCACCTACCGCGCTCGAGCACTTCTACGACCAACGGCCTGAGCGCTGTGGCGTCGAACGCGCCCTCGACCTCGACCTGCACTTCGAACGCGGCGCCGAACGTCACCTCGGCCGGCGCCGTGACCCGCTGACCCAAGGCCGCTGCGGCGAGCCACAGCGCTGCGAGCAGGGCGCGGATCATCGCTTCGCTTCTCGCCTCCGGAAGAAGCGCAGCAGCGGCGCCGCGAGCGCGCGGACATCGGGCGCTGCGGGCGTCTCCACGTCGACGCCGTCAGCGCTCGCGCGGCCCAGGAGGTCGTCGTGACGCGCGCGCCACGCGGCGACCCGCTCCAGCCACGCGGCGCGAAACCGCTCGTCGGCGAAGTCGCACAGCTGCTCGCGCGGCGGGTCGCTGCCCCCATCCGGCAGGCGCGCCCGCAGCAGCCGGCGAGGCGGGTCGACGAGCTCGCGCGGCAGCACCCTCACGGCGACGACGTCGTGGCGCCGCGACGCAAGCGTCAGGGCGTGCTCGTAGCCCGGCGTCCGGAAGTCGGACAAGACGAACAGGACCGCGCGACGCCGGATGCGGGCCGTGGCCGTCGCGATCCGCTCGCCGAGCGCGCCCGTTGGCTCGAACGGCTGGCGCACGCAGTCGTCCAGGACCCGCAGCACGTGGCCGCCGCCGGGCTGCGGCAGCACGAACCGTCGCCCCGCGACGAGGCCCACGCGGTCGTGGTTGTCGATGGCCATCGTGCCCAGCATCGCGCAGTAGCGCGAGGCGACCTGGCGCGGCGACCAGGCGCCGAGCCCGGCCGCCATCGACGCCGAGACGTCGACCACGAAGACGAGCGTTCGTTCGCGCTCCTCGACGAAGCGCTTGACGAACGGTCGACCGACCCGGGCGGTCACGTTCCAATCGACCATGCGAGGGTCGTCTCCCTCCACATACTCGCGGACCTCCGCGAACTCGACCCCGAGGCCGCGGAAGGTCGACCGGTAGCCCCCCGTCAGCACGTCCGTGATCATGCGCGAGGTCCGCACCTCGACCCGCCGGACGTCCGCGAGCACGTCGGCCAGCTGCTCCGGGCCGGACGTGTCCGTGGCCGGACCGGAGGGCTTGGAGCGGAACCAGGGCATGGACGCGGCAAAGGCTACGGGATCGCGCGGCGAGACGCATCGGGCGTCCCCGGCTGAAGGCGCGCCCCCCCGTCTGCCGATGAGGACCCGAGGTCGCATCTTCGCGACCGTCGCCACCCCGCGACCCGCCCATGACCCGCATCCTCCTCGCCGACCCCGACCCGCGCGCCCAGCAGGACATCGCGTCGCTGCTCGAGGACCGCGGCTACTCCCTCGACCAGACCTCGGACCTCGCGGGCGCGCTCGAGCCCGTGCGCGACGGCGCCGTGGACCTGATCCTCGCCGACCTGTCGCTCCCCGGCGGCGGCGGCATGGAGCTGCTCGAACGCGTCCGGGAGAGTCACCCCGAGACCGCGGTCGTGCTGCTGAGCGCCTTCGGCTCGGTGCAGGACGCCGTCAAGGCGATGCAGCACGGCGCGGCCGACTTCCTGGGCAAGCCGTTCGCGCCCGACCAGGTGCTGCTCGCCGTGGACCGGGCGCTCGAGAAGTCCGCCCTGCAGCGCGAGAACCAGCAGCTGAAGACCGCGCTCGACGACCGACTCCGGCTCGACAACGTCATCGGCACCGACCCGCGCATGCAGGCGGTGTTCAAGACCGTCCAGGCGGTCGCCGACACCCGCACCACCGTCCTGGTCACGGGAGAGTCCGGCACCGGCAAGACGCTGCTCGCCCGCGCGCTGCACCAGCTGAGCGACCGCAAGCTGGGTCCCTTCGTGGAGGTCAACTGCGGCGCGCTGCCGGAGAACCTGCTGGAGTCCGAGCTGTTTGGACACGTCAAGGGCGCCTTCACCGGCGCGGTCCGGGACAAGGTCGGCAAGTTCGAGGCGGCAGCTGGCGGCACGATCTTCCTGGACGAGATCGGCACCTCGACGCTGGCGTTTCAGATCAAGCTGCTGCGGGTGCTGCAGGACCGCGTCATCGAGCGCGTCGGCGACACCCAGACGCTGCCGGTCGACGTCCGCATCGTGCTGGCGACCAACAAGGACCTGGAGCAGGCGGTCCGAGACGGCGAGTTCCGCGAGGACCTGTTCTATCGAATCAACGTCGTCAGCGTGGAGATGCCGCCGCTGCGCGAACGCCGCGCGGACATCCAGGCGCTCGCCGAGCACTTCCTGCGGCGGTTCGCGGCCGAGCACGGCCGCGACGCGGCCCGATTCTCCGACCGCGCCATCGCCTCGCTCTCGCGCGCGGCCTGGCCCGGCAACGTGCGACAGCTGGAGAACGTGGTCGAGCGCGCCGTCGTGCTGTCGCGCGGCGAGGTCATCGACCGCGACGACCTGCCCGCAGCCCTGTCGGTAGGCGACGACGCGCCGGCGGCCGTCGAGGCTCTCGACAGCACGCCCTCCGGTCCGCCGCTGCCGCTGAAGCAGGCCATGCTCGAACCGGAGAAGCGCGTGATCGAACAGGCGCTGACGTGGTGCGGCGGCAACCGCGAGCGCGCCGCGGCGGTGCTGGGCATCAATCGCAGCACGCTGTTCCACAAGCTGAAGAAGCTCGGCATCCGCTGATGGTGACTGCTACCCGTTCGGAGCTATAAGGAAGCCAAGGCATGTTCCAGAAGAGCCTCCAGATCCTCGTCGCGTCCGCGCTCCTGGCGCTCGCTGCGACCGTGGGATACTCGTTCCTGCGGCTGCACGGCCCGGAGGACACCCTCGCCGAGGCCCGCGCCCGGCTCGCGGCCGGCGCCTACGGCGAGGTCATCGCCGACCTCGACCTCGCGGAGCGAGGCGCGAGCTTCGCGCGTTCGCCGGCCCTGCTCCGCGAGCTCTGGCGGCTGCGCTACGCAGCCTATACGCGCCTCGACAACGCCCAGGGAGCGCTGGCAGACGTCCAGCAGCTGCTCGCCAACGGCGCCGGCGACGACGAGGAGCTGCGCCTCGACGAGATCCGACTGCTCGCCGCCGCGGGCGACGGCGCGCGCGCCAAGCGGCGCGGCCGCGAGCTGCTGGAAGACCAGCCAGACCACGGCCGCGCGCTGGAGCTGACGGGCGAGGCCTGCCAGACCATCTACCAGCCGCTGCTCCGCGAGCTCCAGGTGCGCCTCGAGCGCGAGCTGGGACGCAGCCGCCGCCACGAAGCCCGCAAGTCGCTGCTCGCCTACCTCTACCGACCCGACGGCGACCCGGAGATCGCGCGCGCGATGACGCGCCTCGAGGACATGTACTCGACCGAGCCGCGCCTCGTCGCGGCGTGGCCCGAGGTCCGCGACGGCGCCCGCTCCCTGCGCGACCTGGTTCAGGAGGGCCTCGGCTTCTTCCAGCGCAGCCTCGATCTCGGCGGCGAGCCGGTCGCGGCGTTCCGCGCGGTCGCGACCGCATACGAGCAGTCCGGGCGCATCGACGACCTGCTGATGGCGTGTGAGATCCAGCGCAGGATGTTCGAGCACGCCTACGTCGGCGAGAGCGGCGTGCGCTCGGCGTGGGCCCAGCTGCAGAGCGACCTGCCCCGGGGCGCGCTGGCGACGGTCGACCGCTGGATCCGCACCGAAGAGGTCGAGCCGCAGGCTGCCGCCGGGCTGCTCACGGGTGCGACCGAGGAGCTCGCGCTGGCCCGCGCCCTGGCGATGTTCCAGCTGCAGGAGCGCAGCGAGCTCTGGGCGACCCAGAAGCTGGTCACGGCGCTGCGCGAGGCGGGCCTCGAGGCCCGCGGTGCAGCGCGGCTGACCAACGCGGTGCGCTTGATGACCGTGAAGGAGCAGATGGACCCGGTGAAGAGCGAGGAGCTGCTCGCGCTCCTGATCGGTCCGAGGCTGCTGATCCCGGCCCCGCTGAACCACCCCGACCTCGCCGCCGAGCTCAACCCGGCCATGGTCGACAGCATGATGGCCCGCAACGCGCCCGAGGCGGACGTCCTGACGGCGTTGGAGCGCTGGTGCCTCGGGCGTCCGGACGCGGTCGAACCGCAGCTGCGCACGGCGCGCTACCTTCAGCTGCTCGGCCGCCCCGCCGCGGCCCTCGCCGTGCTCCGTGACGCAGTCGAAGTCTCGCCCGACGACCCGCGCATCCTGCCGCTGCGCGTCGAACTGTCGCGGGAGCACTACGCAGACACGGGCGAGAGCGGCATCAGCCTGCTCAACCGATGCGTCGAGAACCGATCGGCCGTCCCGGACATCGAGGAC
>CAZTQF010000197.1:0-5628 GCA_964615255.1 uncultured candidatus Brocadiaceae bacterium
GGAAAGGGAGAGGCGAACGATGCACGTGTCGGCAACCGCTTGTAAGGGAGAGAGATTGGAGCACGAGGAGGCGCAATGGAGGAGGGGGAGGAGACCCACTTGCATCTCCGGAGAACTCGTCTTCGATTCCGTCGTCGACTCGAGCGAAGTCGGGCTGCGCAAGCCCGATCCCGCCATCTACCGGCATGCACTTGATGACATCGGCGTACCTGCCGAGCGAACCCTGTTTCTCGACGATTTCGAGGGCAACATCGAGGCGGCGATGGAGCAGGTCTCTCTGCCGATGGACCTCGTCTTCTGCAACATCGACCGCTACGGCAACACCTCAGCCGCCTCCGTTCCGATCGCGCTCCGCGAAGCCTACGACGCCGGCCGACTCGAGAAGGGCAAGCTGGTCGTGATGCCCGCGTTCGGCGCGGGCATGGCGTGGGGTCACACGCTCCTGCGGTGGTGACGATCCGCGGCAGCTCGCCCCCTCGAACTCCACTCGCTGCTCAAGAGGATCCGACAGAATGACACTCACCGGAAAGGTCGCGCTGGTCACCGGCGCCTCGCGCGGCATCGGCCGCGCCGTCGCCGTCGAGCTCGCGCGCCAGGGTGCGGAGGTGTTCTGCACCTCGACCAAGGCGGGAGGCTGCGACGCCACGCTGGAGGCGATCGCCGCGCTCGAGAACGACGTCGCCGCCCACGCGCTGGTCTGCGACGTCTCCGACGCCGCGTCGGTCGAGGGGCTGGCGAAGAGCCTGCTGGACGAGAAGGGCTCGCTCGACATCCTCGTCAACAACGCGGGCATCACCCGCGACGGGGTCTTCATGCGGATGTCCGACGCGGACTTCGACGACGTCGTGAACACCAACCTGCGCGGCGCCTTCTTGGTGTGTCGGGCGTTCGCGCGCCCCATGGCCAAGGCCCGCGGCGGCCGGATCGTGAACATCGGCTCGGTCGTCGGGCTGTCGGGCAACGCCGGACAGGTCAACTACGCGGCGAGCAAGGCGGGGCTCGTCGGCCTGACGAAGTCGCTCGCCCAGGAGCTCGCGGGGCGCGGGGTGACCGCCAACGTCATCGCGCCGGGCTTCATCGAGACGGACTTGACGGCCGCGAGCCCCGAGGCCCACCGTGAAGCCATGCAGAAGCAGATCCCGCTCGCGAGGTTCGGCGCGCCCGGCGACATCGCCGCGGCGGCGGCGTTCCTGGCCGGCGATGCCGGCGGCTACATCACCGGCCAGACGCTGGTGGTGGACGGCGGCATGACCATGTAGGGGCAGCGATTCCCTTTTGGTCGCGGCGAGCCTTTGGGCTAAGCTCCCGCGCGAAACCAATCCGGCGGCTCTCTCTTCCGCCTCTCGCGACCGTGGACGATGCATCCGCGGCGCATCCGTTCCCATTCCTGACCGCCTCACCCTGGCGGGCGTGAACAGAAAACATCAGAGGCAAAAGAAAGTGTCGAAGACCGAGAACATCGAAGAGCGCGTCCACAACATCGTCTGCGAGCAGCTGGGCACGACCCGCGACAAGATCTCCAAAGAGACCTCCTTCATCAACGACCTGGGCGCGGACTCCCTCGACACGGTCGAGCTGGTCATGGAGTTCGAGGACGAGTTCGAGATCAACATCCCCGACGAGGACGCCGAGAAGATCCAAACCGTCGGCGACGCCGTCACCTACATCAGCGGCAAGCTCAGCTGAGGCGATCCCCTGGCCGCGCCGAAACCCGCTCCTCGCACCCGAGGAGTCCGGCGCGGGCTCACCGAGAAGGGCCGCCGAGCGGCGGCCTTGTGCTGCGCCGACGGCTTCGTGCCTGACGCCACGCAGAGAGGAACACCATGAGTAGACGCCGTGTCGTGATCACCGGCATCGGGGGCGTTTCGTCCCTCGGCCTCGGCATGCCGACCATCTGGAGCAACATGCTCGAGGGCCGCTCGGGCGCTGGGATGATCACCAAGTTCGACACCGAGAAGCACACGGCGAAGTTCGCCTGTGAGGTCTGGGACTGGAAGGACGAGGACCACTTCCCCAAGACCGAGGCCAAGCGGCTCGAGAAGTTCACCATGTTCTACCTGGTGGCTGCCGACGAGGCGATGAAGGCCAGCGGGCTCGACATGGACCGCGAAGACCGCGCGCGGGTCGGCTGCATCACCGGCACCGGCATCGGGGGCATCGACGAGATCGAGAAGAGCAAGGTGCTGCAGATCGAGCGCGGCGCGAACCGCGTCAGCCCGTTCTTCATCCCGAAGATCATGGCCAACGCCATGGCCGGCCAGGCCGCGATCCGGTTTGGCGCGATGGGCACCTGCTTCGTCACCTCGTCGGCCTGCGCGAGCGCGAGCCACGCGATCGGTGTGGCGCTGCGGACGATTCAGTACGGGGAAGCCGACGTGGTGCTCACAGGAGGCTCCGAAGCCGCGACCACGCCGCTCGGACTCGCCGGATTCTGCTCCTTGAAGGCTGTGTCCACGCGCAACGACGACCCGCAGCGCGCTTCGCGACCCTTCGACAAGGACCGCGACGGCTTCGTCATGGGCGAGGGGGCTGCAGCGCTGGTCTTGGAAGAGCTCGAGCACGCCAAGGCGCGCGGCGCAGAGATCCTCGCCGAGGTCAAGGGCTACGGCTCCACGGACGACGCCTTCCACATCACCGCTCCCAACGAAGACGCCGACGGTCCGAGCCGCGCCATGGCCATGGCGTTGAAGGACGGCGGGCTCAACCCAACCGACGTGCAGTACGTCAACGCACACGGGACCAGCACCTACCTCAACGACAAGATCGAGACCGCGGCGATCAAGCGCGTGTTCGGCGATCACTCGGGCGCGCTCTGCGTCTCCTCGACCAAGTCCATGGTCGGCCACCTGCTCGGCGCGTCGGGCGCGATCGAGCTGGCGGCCTGCGCGATGTCGCTCCGCGACAACACGGTCCACCCGACGATCAACCACGAGACCCCGGACCCAGAGCTCGACCTCGACTACGTCCCGAACACCGCGCGCGAGCTCGCGGTCGAGAACTGCATCAGCAACTCGCTCGGCTTCGGTGGGCACAACACGAGCCTCGCCATCGGCCGCTTTCGCGGCTGATGCGACCGTTCGAGGCCGCCTCCTCCGCCCGCTCTGATCTCCGACGTGCGCACCGTCCTCTCAGCTGACCTCGGCGGCACCAAGTGCCGCTTCGCGCTCGTAGGCGAGGACCACGGCGTGCACTGCGCGCGCCGCATCGAGACGATCCGCGACCGCGGGCCGTTTCTGGAGCGGATGAGAGAGGCCATCGAACAGGTCCTGGCCGAAGGGCGCGACGCCGGGCTCGAGGCGCCGCTCGCGGTCGGTGTCGGCGCGGCAGGAGTGGTCGGCGTCGACGGCGAGGGTCTCGGCGATCCCCCGAACCTGCCGCTCGGAGGCTTCGGGCTCCGGGGCTGGCTGTCCGAACGAACCGGGCTCCCCGTCACCCTGCTGAACGACGGGCGCGCCAGCGCCTGGGGGGAGTACCTCAAGGGGCACGCCAGCGGACGCGACCCGCTCTTGTGCCTGTTCTTCGGGACGGGCATCGGCATCGGCCTGATCGCCGACGGCAAGCCGTACGGCGGCGGCGCGAACGCTGCCGGCGAGATCGGGCACACTGTCTACCGGCCCGGCGGGCGCCCGTGTCCCTGCGGGCGAGCCGGCCACTACGAGGCCTACTGCGGCGGCCGCGCGATCACCGAGCGAGCGACGCGCGAGCTGGGGCCGTCCGGCGAGCACCCGTGGAACGTGGGCGCCGTGGTCCGCGCCGCAGCCAGCGGTCGAGACGACGCGGGCGCGATCCTCGAAGAGGCCGCCGAGGCAGCCTGCACCCTGGTCGTCAACGCCTCGATCCTGCTCAACCCGAGCGCGATCGTGCTAGGGGGCGGGGTCTTGTCGGGGTGGCCTGCGCTGCGTGAACGCATCGTGCGGAGCGTCAAGGACCTGACGGATCCGTGCATCCACGAGGGCCTCGAGTTCGTGGACAGCCTCGGCGGCTCCGACGCGATCCTGTGGGGTGCGGCCGCCGCGACGGGAGCGTTCGCGGCGCGCTGAGCGGTCGACGGATCCTCGCGCGACGGTCGCGCGGGCCGATCGCCCGACGTATGATCCCGTCGCGGGACGCTGCCCGGTCAGGCAGCACGCCGCGGGGGCTTCATGGACGTAGCGGTGCTGATCGGCGGCTGTTCGCCGGAACACGAGATCTCGCTGGCATCCTCGGTGCAGGTGCTCCGCCACCTCGACCGGCGCCGGTGGCGGATCTGGCCCGTGCTGCTCGGTCGCCACGGCGGCTGGCGCCTGCCCGATCGCCCGCTCGCAGCGGACGAGACGTGGCAGCCCCCCGGTGTCGAGGACGCAATCGGCTCCGTCCGGCCAGGCGCTGCGATCGACTGGCTGCTCGAGACCGCGGGGGTCGACGTGGTCTTTCCCGTGCTCCATGGGCCTTGCGGCGAGGACGGAACGGTCCAGGGCATGCTGGAGCTGCACGACGTGGCGTTCGTCGGGAGCGGCTGCGCGGCGTCGGCGACCGCCATGGACAAGCTGCGCACGCGGCAGGCGTTCGCCGCCGGCGGGGTTCCGATCGCGCCCGCCTACGTGCCCGCCCTGGCGCCGCGGCAGCGCGTCGCGGACGAGTATCGAGCGCTGGCTATGGCCGTAGGCGTCCCGGCCTTCGCCAAGGTCGACGTGTCCGGCAGCACGGTCGGCGTCAGCAAGATCGAACGCGAGGCAGATCTCGCGGCCTTCCTCGACGGCTACGGCGGACGCTTCCGTCGCTGGTTCGCCGAGCGCGCCGTCCGCGGCGAGGAGCTCACCGTCCCCGTCCTGGGCAACTCGGGCAGCCAGCTGCAGGCGCTGCCGCCGGTCGGCATCTATCCAGTCGACGATGACTGGTTCACGCACGATGCCAAGTACCGGACGGGCGCCACCGAGGAGATCGTGCCGCCGCGGGGGCTGAGCGCAGCCCAGGTCCATGAGGTCCAGGCGCTCGCCGTGCGCTGCCACGAGCTGCTGGTCTGCGACGGCATGTCGCGAACCGACATGATCTACACCGACGAGGGACCTGTCGTGCTGGAGACGAACACGATCCCCGGGCTCACAACCAACAGCCTCCTGCCGCTCGCGGCGGAGGCCGCGGGCCTGTCGTTCCCGGATCTGCTCGACCGGCTGCTGGACCTCGCGCTCGAGCGTCACCGGGAAGCGCGCGCGCCGCTCCCGCCCCTCCCGCGCGACGCGGCCGAGCCCGCGTCGCATGCGGAGGCGTGAGCGCTCGCGGTGAGACCGCGGGTCTGCCGCAGCAAGCGTCCTCGTCTGAGGTCCACGGCGAAGGGGCCACCTTCGCCGACTCGCTCTACGGGCTGGCCAGCCAGCCCGGCGTTGTCGAAGCGCTCTTGGCCGTGGCCGTGCTCGGAGCCGCCTGGCTCGCGTGGTGGCGGCTCGCGTCGCTCGTGCGCCGCGCGAGCAGCCGCCGCGGGCTGCGAGACTACCTCCTCGGCGTCGAGCAGGCGCTGCAGGGAGACCTGCGGGGCGCGCAGAAGCGACTCTCCAAGGTCCTCGAGCAAGACCCAGAGAATCACTTCGCGCGCCTCCAGCTCGGCAAGGTCCTCGGCGAGCTCGGGCGCAGCGAGGAGGCGCACCAGCATCA
>CAZTQF010000198.1:0-5626 GCA_964615255.1 uncultured candidatus Brocadiaceae bacterium
TACGACACCTTCGGCATGAGCGGCAACTACCACGAGTTTGGGTTCGGCCCGGCTCGCGACGGCGACGGCTACCTCTACGTGTCGCTCGGCACCGCGTCGAACGGCGCCGGGATTCGCCCCGAGATCCGCGGCGCGTGGTCGGACCTCGGCGTCGAGCGTGAGCGCATGCTGTCCGGCAAGGGCTGGGGCAAGGTCAAGGTCGCGGCTGGGCGGATGTATTCGCGCGTTCCGTGGCGGGGGTGGGTCATGAGGTTGTCTCCCGACGGCAAGGAGGTGACGCCGTTCGCGTGCGGCTTCCGGACGCCGGACGGCATCGGGTTCGACGCCGAGGGCCGGCTGCTGGTCGCCGACAACCAGGGCGACTGGCTCGGCACGAGCAAGATCCATCACGTGCGCGAGGGCCGGTTCTACGGCCACCCGGCGTCGCTGGTTTGGCGGGACGGCTGGGATCGCGCCGCGCTCGATGTGCCGGTCGAAGAGCTCGAGGAGCTGCGCACGCCGGCGATGGCGCTGCTGCCGCAGGGCGAGCTCGCCAACTCCCCGACGCAGCCGATCGCGATCCCGGCGGGCGCGTTCGGGCCGCTCGCGGGCCAGACGCTGGTCGGGGAGATGAACCAGAAGTCGCTGGTGCGCCTGCTGCCCGACTGCGCGGGCGACGTCTCGCAGGCCGCGGCCGTGCCGTTCTTGCGCAGCGACGCGCTGGGCATGGGCAACCACCGCATGACCTTCACCGCCGACGGTTCGCTGTGGGTCGCCAAGACGCACCTGTCGTGGGCGGGCGCTGACGGGCTCGTGCGCGTGCGCTGGAAGGGCAGCGAGGCAGGCCTGTTCGCGGTCGACGAGGTCCGCGCGAAGGACGGCGCGATCACGCTGCGGTTCACCGAGCCGGTCGACCCGGCGAGCTTCGGCGCCGTCAAGGTGCGCTCGCACGGCTACAGGTATCACGTCGCCTACGGGTCTCCCAAGGTGGAGGAGCGCGACGAGGAGTTGGGCGAGCTGGTGTTCGGCGCCGACGGGATGCGCGTCAGGATGCCGCTCGGCGCGATCGCGGCGGCGCGCGTCTACACGATCCACCTGGCGGGTGTGCAGTCGCGCGCGGGTCGGCCGCTGCTCGGCGACAAGGTCTACTACACGGCGGTCGAGGCGCGTTGACCGCGCCGCTGCGGGTCTACCTGACGCGGGCGGACTGGCTCGACGTCGCGGCGCGGTTCGAGCGTCGTTGCGCGGTCCGCTACGCGCGCCACGGAGCGGTCGAAGGCGCGGTCGAGAGCTGGACCTCTTTGCAGGGCGTCGAGGACTTCGGGGTCGCGAAGACCGGCGACGAGTCCACCAACCCGCAGTTCCTGATCCTGCCCGCCGACGCCGAGCCAGCGGTGCGCACCGCGGAGCGCCGCGCGGGCTCCGAGCGCCGCGTCGTCGATTGTCAGGGGAACCCGAGGAGCCTGCAGGTGCGGCCGGGCGGCGCGTTCGGCGCGCTCTGCGTGATCGTCGGGGAGGTCGCGCTGCCGACGGGCGACGCTTGGGTCGCGGCCGTCCACCGCGCGCTGCTCGAGGAGCTGCAGGCATGCACGCAGGAGGTCGGCGGCTTCCTCGTCGGGGCCGAAGCGTGGCAGCGCATGCGCCGCGGCGCGCGGCTGACCCCCTACGTCGACGGCGACACCCTCTACGACTTGCGCGAGTCCTAGGCGCGCTGCGCCGTGCGTTCGGGTCTAATCCGCGCATGAGCCGCACCTCGCTCTTCGCGTCGGCCCTGGCGCTTGCGCTGGCCGTTCTCGTCCCTGGGCAGTCGGTCGAGCAGGCGCTCCTGCAGGCCCAAGGCGAGTATGCCGGGGATCTGAAGGGCATGAGGCCCGGCAGCGGGGCCGGACCCGCGGGCGCGCAGCTGGTCGCGCTCTGTGACAAGGGCGGCGCGAACCCGCGGCTGCGCATGGTGCTGCACCTCGGCGGCCTGCCCGGAGACGGCTGGCGGCGCGGCGCGCCGCGCCGGACGATCGAGGCGCCGCTGGTCGACGGCGTCGCGACGTTCTCGACCGGGATGTTGAGCGCGAGGCTCGAGGGCGGCGCGATCCGGCTCCTCTCGGGCGACCGCGAGCAGGGCGTGCTGAAGAAGGTCGAGCGCAAGAGCCCGACGCTCGGCGCAGCGCCTCCGAAGGACGCGGTGGTGCTCTTCGACGGCACGTCCGCCGACGCCTTCGAGGGCGGTCGCCTGCTCGAGGGCGGCCTGCTCGGCGTCGGCTGCGACTCCAAGCAGAGGTTCTCTGACCACCGGCTGCACCTCGAGTTCCGCACGCCGTTCCAGCCCGCGGCGCGCGGCCAGGGCCGCGGCAACAGCGGCGTCTACGTGCAGGGCCGCTACGAGTGCCAGGTGCTCGACTCGTTCGGGCTCGACGGCAAGCAGAACGAGTGCGGCGGCATCTACTCGATCGCGGCCCCGCTCATCAACGCGTGCCTGCCGCCGGGACGGTGGCAGACCTACGACATCCAGTTCACGGCGGCGCGCTGGAAGGGGCTGGAGAAGGTGCGGGACGCGCGCATGACCGTGCACCTCAACGGCATCCTGGTGCACGACGACGTCGCGCTGACCCATCCGACGACCGCGGCCAAGCGCAAGGAGTCCGACTCCAAGGGTGGCCTCTACCTGCAGGACCACGGCAACCCGGTCGCCTACCGCAACATCTGGGTCGTCGAGGAGGACCGCGCCCGAACCAAGAAGGTCGTGTTCGTCTCGGGCGGCCCGAGCCACGGCTACGCGTCCCATGAGCACAAGGCGGGATGCATGCTGCTGGCCGACGCCATGCAAAACAGCGGCCTGCCGGTCGAGACCGAGGTGCACGTGCAGTGGCCGCAGGACCCGGCCGCGATCGCGGGCGCAGACGTGCTGGTCTGCTTCGCCGACGGCGGCGGGCGGCACCCCTTCATGCGGCACATGGAAGAGCTCGCGCCCGAGATGGCGCGCGGCCTGTCGCTGGTGTGCATCCACTACGCGGTCGAGGTGCCCAAGGGCACGCCGGGTGACCGCTTCGTCGATTGGCTCGGCGGCTACTTCGAGACGCACTGGTCGGTCAACCCGCACTGGACCGCGCAGTTCGAGGTGATCCCGGACCACCCGATCGGGCGCGGCGTGCAGCCGTTTGCGATCAATGACGAGTGGTACTTCCACATGCGCTTCCCGCGCGGGATGGAGGGCGTCACGCCGATCCTGTCGGCGATCGCGCCCGAGGCGACGATGCAGCGCAAGGACGGCCCGCACAGCGGCAACCCTGCGGTGCGCGCGGCAGTCGCCGCCAACGAGCCGCAGCACGTCGGCTGGGCGTTCCAGCGTCCGGACGGCGGCCGCGCGTTCGGCTTCACGGGCGCGCACGTGCACTGGAACTGGGGCCACCGCGACTTCCGCACCGTCGTGCTCAACGCGATCGCGTGGTGCGCGCACCTCGACGTGCCCGAAGGCGGCGTGAAGTCGGCGACGCTCGACCTGGGCGCGCTGCAGGCCAACCAGGCAGGCAAGCCCGGCAAGAACTTCGACGCGGCGCGCGTCGAGAAGCTGCTGGAGAGCTACCGCCGCTAGCGGCGGTCGGGGACGCTACGCGAGCCCCATGCCCTGCTTCACGAACGCGAGCCCTTCTCTGCATACGTCCTCGGGTGCCGCGAAGTAGTCACGCCAGACGTGGATGCCCGCGGCGAACTCGGGGTCGAGGCGTGAGAACGCCTCGATGACGCACCAGCCGTCGTAGCCAGAGTCGCGCAGCGCCGAGAACGTGCCCTGCCAGTCGACCTGGCCTCGGCCCGGCACGCCGCGGTCGTTCTCGCTGAAGTGCACGTGGCCGAGCACCGGCGCGGTGTGCGCGACCGCAGCGGCCGCGTCGCGCTCCTCGAGGTGCATATGATGCGTGTCGTAGTGCGCCTTGAGGTGGGGGTGGTCGACGCGCTCGACCAGCGCGCGCATCTGCGCGGCGGTGTTGACGAGGTAGCACTCGAAGCGGTTGAGCGCCTCGGGCGCGAGCAGCACGCCTTTGGGCTGCGCGTGCTCAGCGGCCTGCCGCAGCACGTCGGCGCTGCGCTGGACCTCGTCGTCGTTGGGGCCGCGGTCGCGGAACACCTTGAACGCCGAGTGCAGCGGGCCGCACAGCACGTCGGCGCCTGCTGCCTGCGCGCAGTCGATCGCCCACCGCAGCCGCTCGAGCGCCGCCTGACGCACAGAGGGGTCCTCGTGGATCGGGTCGTGCTCGGGCGCGAGCCCGGCGGAGCAGGTGCGCTGCAGGTCGAGCCGGTCGCACATCGCGCCGACCGCAGCAAAGTGGTCGGGGTCCCCCTCGAACAGCGGGATCTCGACGCCGTCGAAGCCGCACTCCTTGACGAAGGCGAGCTGGCGCTCGTGTTCGGGGGTGACGTGGGTGGTCCACAGCAGCAGGTTCATGCCGAAGCGCATGACCGTAACTCTAGGGCCGGGGCCGGCCGCGCGCGCGTCGATCTGGCCCGGGGCCGCTCGCGGTCGCGGTATGCTGTTGCGACCGCGGCGTCTGCTGCGCCCTCTGGAGACCTGATTCGATGCGCCGTCCCTTCCTCTCCGCTGTCGCTGGGCTCGTCGCGGCAGGCCTGCTCCCCGCGCAGGTCAGCCGCGTGGTCCTGCCGAGCGGTCCGACCAACATGTGGGCGGACTGGGCGCAGGTCGCGACCGTGCCCGATCCGGCGTTGCCCGACACGTTCCTTGCGGTGATGCCGCTGTCGTCGGTGTCGTCGTGGGCCTTCTGGGAGCCGGACACGTCGATGGACCTGACGTTCGGCGCGGGCAACTGGAAGCAGCTGACGCTCAGCACCGGCGGGTGGGCCTACCTGTCGTCGTCGCCCTGCGCGCACCAGCCGGCACCCGGCAACGCCGCTCCGCTCTCGCTGCTGACGACGGACTTCGACTACGGCGGCTACACCGGCGCCCCGGGCGCGCCGCTGTTCCCGAGCCTGTCGGCGTTCCAGCCCGCCGCGCAGCCGGGCGTCGGAGGGCTGAGCAACACCTTCACGCTCGAGCGCTGGCAGCTGCGCACGCGCGGCTTCTTCCCGGCCGAGGCCTGGAACGCGTGCGCGCCCAACGGCGGTGTGACGCCCAACTTCGCGGGCGTGCTCGCCGCGCGCTTCACCTACTCGGTGCAGTAGGGCGCGCGGCTGCCCCGGCCCAGGCGCCGAGGCAAGGCCGCGCGAACCGACCGCCTAGCGACGGTCGAGGTCGAAGCGGTCGAGGCGCATGACCTTGACCCAGGCGGCGACAAAGTCGTCGACGAACTTCCGCTCGGCGTCGTCGCCGGCGTAGACCTCGCAGATGCCGCGCAGCTGCGAGTTGCTGCCGAACACCAGGTCGACGTCGGTCGCCGTCCAACGCTGCTGGCCGGTCTCGCGGTCGGTGCCGACGTAGTGGTCGCCCTTGCGCTGCCACGTCGTGCCCATGTCGAGCAGGTTGACGAAGAAGTCGTTGCTCAGCTGGCCGGGCTTGTCGGTGAAGACGCCGTGGCGGCTCTGCGCGAAGTTCGCGTCGAGCACGCGCATCCCGCCGATCAGGACCGTCATCTCGGGAGCGGTCAGGCCGAGCAGCTCGGCCTTGTTAACCAGCTCCTTGGGCGTCGGCACGTCGTAGCCGTCG
>CAZTQF010000199.1:0-5600 GCA_964615255.1 uncultured candidatus Brocadiaceae bacterium
CCGACCGAGCTCCCGGAAGAGGCACCTCGTCGCCTCCGCGCGGCTGGTCCCGACGGGGGCACGATGCCCGAGCAGGAGCTGCAGCCAGGCGCGTCAGCCAGCGCGGAGCTGCTCGGCGCGGCGGTCGTCCACGACGGCAAGCTGCTGGGTGTGTGGACGTTCCTGCCCGGCGGCGAGGGCGGCGCTGTGGTCTCGCTCGACCGCCTCCCAGACGACCTGCGGCCGCGCTGAGCCCGACATGGACCCTGCGCTCCAACTCCGCGGCTTCGGCCTCGCGCACCGGAGATCGGGCGCCGAGGAGGTGCTCCTCGAACACGTCGACCTCGAGCTGCGCCAGGGCGGCTTCTTCGTCTTCGTCGGCACGAGCGGCGGCGGCAAGTCCTCGCTGCTGCGCGTCCTGGCCGGGCTGACCGAGTCACGAGAGCCGCCCCCGCGGATGACGGGCGAGCTGGTCGTGTTCGGCGAAGACCTCGCGTCGGGCCGCGCCTCGCTCCCGCAGGGCTCGGTGGCGGCTGTCCTTCAGGACGAAGGGCTCCTCGACGAGCTCAGCCCGCGGCAAAACGTCGAGCTCGCGCTGACCGCTGCCGGTCGATCGCGCAAGCTGGCGCCCGCGCTGTTGGCGCAGGCCGGGATCCCTGCACCGCCCGGACGCATCGCCCAGCTGTCGGGGGGCATGCGCAAGCGCGTCGCCGTCGCGCGGGCGCTGGCGTCCTCGCCGCGGCTCCTGCTGTGCGACGAACCGACGGCCGGCCTGGACCCCGCCGCGGCGCGCGACGTCGCGCGCGTGCTGCGCGCCGCCCACGACCAGCAGCCGCAGCGGACTACGATCGTCATCACGCACGACGTCGACGCGTTCGACGGCCTCTCGGACGGCGTGCTGGTGCTGAACCGGGCCGCGCGTTCGCTCCGGCTCGAGCAGCCCGCGTGGCGCCCGGCGCCCTCGACCGCGACCGACCCGTCACCGCGGGAAACGCCCGAGCTCGCGGCGGCGCACGGGATCCGACGATGGCTGCTGCAGGCAGCGGCGATCAGCGAGACGGTGCTGGACTCCCTGCGCCGACTGCCGCCCGTCGAGCTGGGGCTCGCGGCCCGAACGGCCGCGCGCTTCGTCCTCGAACCTGCGCTGTTCGTCGCGGCAGCGGGCGCTGTGATCGGCGGGCTCGCGACGTTCTTCGCGCTCCGCAACAACCCGATCGAAGGGGGCTTCGAGACCGCGCTGCTGACGGGCGCGGGCAAGGTCTCGGCCGCGGTCCTCGTGCCGATGCTGAGCGGCTTCTTCTTCACGGCGCGCGTCGCCGCCGGCGCAGCGGCGCGCATCGGCACCATGAAGCGGACCCAGCAGATCGCAGCGCTGCGCATGATGGGCATTCGCCCGGCGGACTACCTGCTGACCCCGCTGGTCTGGGGGATGGTCCTGGCGACGCCGATCGTCACGCTCGGCGGCGGCGTGGCCGCGGCGCTCGCGTCTGCGTTCGCCGCGCAGCTGGCGTCGGGGACGAGCGCTGCGAGCTGGGCGACGGCGTACTTCGCGGCGGTCGAGCCCCGCGACGCGCTCGTGGTGCTGGCGAAGGCGACGCTGTCGGGCTACCTCGTGGCGCTCGCCTGCTACCACCTGGGCACCGGGCCGAAGCGCTCCGGGGCGGAGGTCGGCGCGGCGGTCGACGCAGCAATCGTCGTTGGCATGGCCTTCGTGCTCGCCGTGCACGCGGTGCTCACGTTCGTTGTCTACGCCTGAGCGCGCCGCTCAAGGTCCCCGCGCGGTCGGGCCGATGACATGGTCGTGAAGGGCATCGAGAAGATCACCTCCGTACGCCTCGCCGAGGTGCTGACGGAGCGGGACATCGTCTCCTCGGAGGTGATCACGGACGCGCTCTACTCGCAGGACCGGGACGGCCAGCCGTTCGTCCAGGTGCTGGTCGACGGGGGTCACATCACCGAGTGGGACCTCGCCAAGCTGGTCACCGAGAACTTCAACCTGCCGTTCTTGATGGCGGGCAACTACCAGATCAGCGAAGCGGCGCGGGACCGGTTGCCCAAGGAGACGCTCTTCGAGCACACGATCGTGCCGCTCGACGCGTTCGGCGACATCGTCACGGTCGCGATGCCGGTCATGCTGTCCTTCGAGGTGATCGCCCGGATCCAGAAGGACAACGACTGCGACCTGTTCCCCTACGTCGGCCTGATCACCGAGAACAAGAAGGTGCTCGGCGACCTGCACAAGGACTACCCCCAGTGGCTGGAGCAGCAGGCCAAGCGCCGCGCGGAAGCAGAGAGCGCCCGCAAGGCTGCGCCGAGCCAGGGCGGGGACAGCGATTGGATGAGCATCTTCGACGCCGGCGACCAGGCCATCCAGCAGTCGAAGCAGCGCTGACCGTCAGGCCGCCGCGGCCGCGCTAGGCCTCGCGCTCGGCGTCCGGGTCGTCGGCTGCGTCCATCGCCTGCCGGGTGAGGTCGTCGACGTCCACCTCGGTCGGCCGGAGCACGTCGAGCGCGCGCTCGAGGGCCTCAGTCGGCACGAGGACGCGCACGTTGCTGACGTTGAGCAACCGCTGGCTCATCGCGAATTCGTCGGCGCTCGCGTTGCCGTCCACGAACGCCGGGATCCCCGCGGCCTCGAGCATCGCGACGTAGATGCGCGCCTGGTCCGGGGTGCTGGCCACCTTGACGACGGTGCTGATGGGTTCGCTCACGACGGCTCCTTGTTCGCATCGGCGGGCTCCTGCGCTTCTGGCTCGACCTCTACGACGGGGTCGTCGTCGAGGTCGTCGGCGGCATGCTCGCTGCCGTCGCCGTATGCGTCGCCGTCGTCGCCCCCTACCGGCGCCGACATCGCTTCGTGCGTGAGGTCGCGTAGCGCGCCCGCCGGGTTTGCCATGGCGCGCGGCACCTTGGCGACGTTCTTGACCTCGCGCGCGGTGTCCGAGATCGCCTTCTTGACGTCTCGCAGCTCTCCGTCCCGGTCGATCTGGTCCTTGAAGTCCTGGAAGCTGCGCTTCAGCTGCGCCACGACCCGACCGAGGCTGCGGCCAGCGTCGGGCAGGTTCCGGCCGTAGAGCAGGAGCCCGATGAAGAACAGGAGGAACATCTCCTGCCAGCCGATCGACGAGAACAGCGCGATCACGGTCGGGCGAGCATACCGCGAACGGTGGTCGGCCGCTGCCCGATAGGATGACGGGCCATGTCCCCCGGCCGGCTCCGCTGTCTCTCGCTGCTGCTGCTGGCCGGCGCGTGCGTCGCTCCCGAGCTCGAGCCGTCGCCGCTGACGCGCTCCTTCACGGATGAGACGCCCGCCTACGTCACGCCGGGTGCGCTCGACTGCGTGGTGCCGATCCTCGTCGACCACGGGTCGGACGGGCTTTCGCTGGGCAGCGGCGTGGTGATCGCGCCCGACGTCCTGCTCACCGCCGCCCACGTGGTCGATGCGTCGGTCGCCGGCGGCGCGCCCGTCACCGTGGTGGTGGACGGCGTCTCTACCAAGGCGACCTTGCTGGGCGCCGCCGGACGCGAAGAGCCGCACGGGGATTGGGCGCTCCTGCAGCTCGAGGACGTCGTGACGGCGCCGCCGGCGCTCATCTACGGCCCGGCCCGCGATCCAGGCTGGGAGCCGGCGCCGGGCACCGAGGTCTTGCTGGCAGGCTACGCGCTGGGGTTCTTCGGCAGCACAGGGGACCAGGAGATCTCGATCCCGCCGGACGCGCCGACGCCGTGCGTGCGGGCCGCGATCGAAGCCGGCGGCGGCGCGAGCTGCTGGCTGGCGGCGACGGCGCCGGTCTACCTCGGCGGCATCTCCGGCGGCGCTGCGATGATCTGGAACCTCGAGGCGCAGCGCGCCGAAGTGATCGGCCTCGTCACGAGCTTCCTGCCGACCCTGACGACGCGCCGAACGACGCGCACGGTGCGCATACCGGGAGGCGCGCCCCGGGTGCTGACGAGCGAGATCCGGACCGTGCCCTACCAGCTCCGTCGGTTGCCTCCGCTGGTCACGCGCCCCGAGGCGCAGTGACGCAATGCGTCCGGCCCGCCAGCAAGCACTGGACCGGCGTGGACCGGCTCCGTACCTTCTTTCGCCCCCATGAGCGACAAGCCCATCTTCGCCGTCGAGAAGCTCACCAAGAGCTACCAGGGCAAGAAGCCCGTCCTGAACGACATCAGCCTCGTGTTCCTCGAGGGCGCCAAGATCGGCGTCATCGGTCAGAACGGCGCTGGCAAGTCGACCCTGCTGCGCATCATGGCCGGCGAGGACAAGGAGTATGACGGCGTCGCGCGGCTGGCCGACGGCAAGACCGTCGGCTACGTCCCGCAGGAGCCGAAGCTCATCGAGGACCTGACCGTCCGCGAGAACGTCGAGAAGGCCGTCGAGCCGATCCGCAACCTGCTCAAGCAGCACGAGGAGGTCTCGATGAAGCTCGCCGAGGACCTCCCGCCGGACCAGATGGACAAGGTCATGGCCGAGTTCGAGCGCCTGCAGGGCGAGATCGACGCCAAGGACGCCTGGGAGATCGACCGCCACGTCGAGACGGCGATGACCAAGCTGCACCTGCCGCCGGGCGAGAAGAACGTCTCGGCTTGCTCGGGTGGCGAGCGCCGACGCGTCGCGCTGTGTCGGACGCTGCTCGAGGCGCCGGACCTGCTGCTGCTGGACGAGCCGACCAACCACCTCGACGTCGAGACGGTGCGCTGGCTCGAAGAGCAGCTGGCCAACTACAAGGGCACGGTCGTCGTCATCACGCACGACCGCTTCTTCCTCGACAACGTGGTCGGCTGGATGCTCGAGGTCTGGCACGGCCGCGCGATCCCGTACCAGGGCAACTACTCCGAGTACCTGATCCAGCGCGCCAAGCGCATGGCGTCGCAGGAGCAGGCGCAGCAGAAGCGCGCGAAGTTCCTCGAGCGCGAGCTCGACTGGATCCGCATGAACCCCAAGGCGCGCGCGACCAAGAACAAGTCCCGCCTGAAGAACTACGACAAGATGATGGAGGAGGAGGTCGAGCAAGCCGACGACTCCGTCGAGCTGCAGATCCCCGCCGGCAAGCGCCTCGGCGACACGATCATCCGCTTCGAGAAGGTCTACTTCTCCTACGACGGCGAGAAGGACGTGCTCGAGAACGTCTCATTCGACATGCAGCCGGGAGACATTCTCGGGATCGTCGGGCCCAACGGCACCGGCAAGACCACGTGCCTGAAGCTGATCACCGGCCGCCTCGAGCCGCAGCAGGGCAAGGTCACCGTCGGCAAGACGGTGGATCTGTGCCACGTCGACCAGGAGCGCGAGACGCTCGACCCCGAGCGGACCGTCTGGGAGGAGATCGCCGACAGCCAGGACATCATCAAGCTCGGCAAGCAGGAGATGAACAGCCGCAGCTACGTGGCGAAGTTCAACTTCACGGGCCCTGACCAGCAGCAGAAGGTCGGCTCGCTGTCCGGCGGTCAGCGCAACCGCGTCCAGCTCGCCAAGATGCTCCGCCGCGGCGGCAACATGATCCTGCTCGACGAGCCGACCAACGACCTCGACCTCGACACGCTGCGCGTGCTCGAAGAGGGCATCCAGAACTTCCCAGGCTGCATGGTGATCGTCAGCCACGACCGCTACTTCCTCGACC
>CAZTQF010000200.1:0-5600 GCA_964615255.1 uncultured candidatus Brocadiaceae bacterium
ACCGGCACCTCGCGCCGCTCGAGCGGGCCGCCGCGGCGTGGTTCCGCAGCGCGCGCTGCGAGGAGGCGGTGCGCTCGAAGGTCGCCAACCTGTTCCCGGAGCACGAGGTGGAGGAGTTCACCGCGCGCTTCCTCGGTCTGGTCCGGCAGTCGGTGGACGACATGGAGTCGTCCGCGCAGCTGCGGGCCTGACCGCCCTCGCATCCGCCGCTGTTCCTGTTCGGTTCGTGAGCAAGCACAAGATCACCTGGGCGTCCCCGTCGATGGGCGGTCGCGACATCACCTTCTGCCGCTACGGCGTGTCGGGCACGCCGCTGCTGCTGTTTCCCACGGCGGGCGGTGACGCCGAGGAGCCGGAGCGCTTCCACCTGATCGAGGCGATCGGCGCGTTCCTCGAGGACCTGCGCCTCAAGGTCTACGTGATCGACTCGCTCGCCGGCCAGGCGTGGGCGGGGGAGTGCCGGACCGTCGGCGAAGCTGCCCGCGTGCAGCGCTGCTTCGACCGCTGCGTGGTCGAGGAGGTGGTCCCGGCCATCCACCGGGACTGCGGCGACTACGACGGCAGGATCTGGACCGCGGGGGCGTCGATCGGCGCCTACAACGCGCTCGCCGCCCTCTGTCGCCACCCCGAGCTGTTCGAGACCGCGATCTGCATGAGCGGCACCTACAACATGGACAAGTTCCTGCCCGGCGAACGCACGCAGGACTACTACGACTGCTCGCCGCTCGACTTCGTTCCGGACCTGCGCGGGGCCGGGCTCGAGAGTCTCCGCCAGCGCTTCGTGCTGCTCGCGCACGGACAGGGCGCGCACGAGGAGCCTCAGCAGAGCTGGAACGTGGAGCGCGTCCTGGGGCCCCAGGGCGTGCCGAACCGCGTCGACGAGTGGGGGGGCGAGTGGCGCCACGACTGGGTGACCTGGCGCCGGATGCTGCCGCAGTTCCTCGGCGAGCTGCTGCCGGCGCGCGACCCGGCGGCGGGCTAGCGCCCCGCCGTCAGTCCCAGCGGTGGTCCTGCGGGACCACGACGATGCCCGTCTCCGACACCTCGAACCGGCGCGCGTCCTCCTCGGGGTCGTAGCCGATCACGGTGCCGTCGGGGACCTCGTTCCACTTGTCGATGATGCAGCGGCGCAGGCGGCACTTCGCGCCGACCTGCGCGCCCCGCATCACGATGCACTCCTCGAGCTCGCTGTGCTCGCCGACGTAGACGCGGTTGCTGAGGATCGAGCGGTGCACCTTGCCGCCGCTGACGACGGTCCCGGGCGCGAGCAGGGATTCGGTGACCTCGGCCCGGCGGCCGTCGTCGCCCTCCTCGTGCAGCACGGTCTTGGCCGGCGGGTCGTTGTGCCACAGCGTGTAGGTCGGCCAGTCCTTGTGGTACAGGTTGAGCTTCGGGTTGACGCTGATCAGGTCCATGTGCGCGTCGAAGTAGGCCTCGATGGTGCCGACGTCGCGCCAGTAGGGCTCCTCGTCGCCGCCGAGGCCGCGGAACGCGTGGGCGTACATCGGCACCTCGCCGAGCATGCGCGGGATGACGTGGTGGCCGAAGTCGCCGCCTTCTCCTTCGGGCATCTTGCCGTCCTCCTCGAGGCGCCGGACCAGCTCTTCGGTCTCGAAGATGTAGATGCCCATCGACGCGAGGCAGTAGCCGGGCTCACCGGGGATCTCGGGCGCGTTCTCCTCGGGCTTCTCGACGAAGCCCGTGATCCGGCCCTCGTCGTCGATCTGCAGGATGCCGAAGCTCGAGGCCTCGGCGACCGGGATCTTGACCGCGCCGATGGTCAGCGCCGCCTCGTGGTCGACGTGCTCGCGAAGCATGTCCCGGTAGTCCATCTGATAGATGTGGTCCCCGGACAGGATGATCACGTTCGCCGGCTTCCAGTTCTGGATGGCGTCCAGGTTGTGGTAGATCGCGTCCGACGTGCCGCGGTACCACTTGCCGACCCGCACGTGGTGCGGCGGCGTGCAGGTGATCCACTGCTCGAGGCGGCGCGGCAGGAAGTTCCACCCGAAGCGGATGTGCTCCTCGAGCGAGAGCGCCTTGTACTGCGTCAGCAGGTGGATCCGTCGCAGCCCTGAGTGGATGCAGTTGCTCAGCGTGAAGTCGATGATCCGGTAGCTGCCGCCGAACGGGACGGCGGGCTTGGCCCGGACGTTCGTGAGCGGCATCAGGCGGCTGCCGGCGCCGCCTGCGAGGATGAAGGTGAGGGTGTTCCGGAGCTCGAGAGGGACCATGCGGCGCTTGGCGGTGTGGGCGTCGGCGAGAGGTCAGAGGATGCACGCGCGGGGGGCGGCGGGACAGGGTGGATCCGGTTTCCTCCGCTCGAAGATGCGTTGATCGGCGCGTGCGGGCTCGTAGGCTCGCCACGCCCGCTCCGCCGAACCATGCCTGTCGCCCGCAACGCCGCTGCCGAGGACGATCCGCCCGCGCCAGCGCGGGGGACCAAGGCTCTGCCGGGCGACGCCGAGTGGCTCCTCACCGACGGTCGCGGCGGCTTCGGCTGCGGCGCCGTGGACCGCCTGCCGCGTCGCCGCTACCACGGGCTGTGGGTCGCGCGGCCCGACGGCGCTGCGCGCCGCGCGATGCTGGTGGCCGACCTCGACGAGCGGGTGCGCCCGCTCGACTGCGGCGACGATGCGTCGACGGCCCGCTTGCTGCACGCGCGGTGGCGCACAGACGACGCGCCGACGGCGCCCGCGGGCAGCGAGCGGTTCGCGCGGCGGCCGCTGCCGACCTGGCGCTTCGATACGGCGCGCGGCGACTTCGAACGGACGATCGCGCTCCAGCGCGCGACCGACAGCCGCCCGCCCCTGCTGCTCGTCCGCTGGGTCAACCGCTCGGACACGTCGCTCAGGCTGGAGGTGCGGCCGCTGTTGGGCTGGTGCGACGCAGACCACCTGGTCGCGGCCGACGAGTCGTTTCGCGGCGCGGTGTCGGCGCGCGGCGCCAGCTGGGGTTTTCGCCCGACGGACGCGCTGCCGCCGCTCTGGCTGACCGTCGACGGCGTCGCCGCGTTCCGCGCCGAGCCCGCGTGGTACCGCGGCGTGACGTTCGAGGTCGACCGTGTGCGCGGCTACGACCACGAAGGCGACCGCTGGAGCCCCGGCCTGCTCGAGCTGGACCTCGCGCCCGGCGCGGAGGCCGTCGCGGCCTTCGCGCTCTCCGAGCCCCACGTCGGCGCCCGCGAGGCCTTCGCCGCCGTTCTGGCCGCCGAGCGAGCCCGCTGCGCCGGCGTCGCCGCAGCGCAGTACCCTGAGGCCGCGCGGCTGGAGCTCGGCGCCGACGACTTCCTATACCGCGGCGTCGGCGAGCGCCTGGGCGTGCTGGCTGGCTTTCCGTGGTTCGGGGAGTGGGGCCGGGACGTGTTCGTGTCGCTGCCGGGCCTGACCCTCTCGAGGGGGCGGGGCGATCTCTGCGCGCAGGTGCTGACAGGCTGCCTGCCGTTCCTACATCGGGGCCTGCTTCCCAACATCTACTCGGTCGACGTCGACGAGAGCCACTACGGCAGCTGCGACGCGGCGCTCTGGTTCGCCCTGGCGGTCGCGCGCTTCGCCGACAGCGGCGGCGACCCCGCGCTGGTCGCCGAGCGGCTGGTGCCTGCGCTGCGCAGCATCGCGGAGGCCTATGAGCGCGGCGCCGGGCTCGGCCTGCTGGTCGACGGCCGCGGGTTGCTGCAGGCTGGCCGCGAAGATCTCAACGCGACCTGGATGGACGCGCGCACGTCGCGCGGTCCCGTCACGCCGCGGCATGGCCTCGCGGTCGAGCTGCAGGCGCTGTGGTACTCGCTGCTCGCCTTCCTCGCCGAGCAGGACGACCCCGACGGCGTCTACGCCGCGCGCCGCGACCGCTGCGGCGCGGCCTTCGTGGACGCGTTCTGGCAGACCGACGACGACTACCTCGCGGACCGCGTGCTGGCCGGTGACGTCGACCGATCGATGCGGCCGAACATGCTCGTGGCTGCGGCGCTGCCGCGCTCGCCGCTCGACCGCGCGCAGCGACGTGCGGTGGTGGAGCGGGCGCGCGCGCACCTCGTCACGCCGGCCGGTCTGCGCACCCTGGGTCCCGAGGACTCCGCCTACGTCGGGGTCTACGGCGGCGGCCTCGAGGGTCGTGACCTCGCCTACCACCAAGGCACGGTCTGGCCCTGGCTCGCCGGGTTCTACGTCGAGGCGTCGCTGCGGGCCGCGGCGTCGGGCGACCGCGCAGGCGTCGCGCAAGCGCGGCTCGAATGGCTGACCGCGCTGCTCGGCAGCGAGCTCGATCGCGCGGGGCTCGAGCACGTCAGCGAGGTGTTCGACGGCGACCCGCCTCACCGTCCGGGCGGCACGTTCGCGCAGGCCTGGAACACCGGCGAGCTGCTGCGCGCGCACGAGCTCTGCGTCGCAGCGCTCCGCAGGGACGAGGGGGGGCAGCCTTGATCGACGTGGTCTTCTACTTCCAGGTTCACCAGCCCTATCGGCTGAAGCGCTTGAACCCCGCCCAGGCGGACGCCGCGGCGGACGGCGTCGACATCTGGGACACCGAGCTCAACCGCCTCGTCGTCGAGCGGGTCGCAGAGCGTTGTTACCTCCCGATGAACCGGGTGCTGCTCGACGCCATCGAGCGCACCGACGGCGAGTTCCGCTGCTCGTTCTCGCTGTCCGGCACGGTCATCCGGCAGCTGCGGGAGTGGGCGCCGGCGGCGCTGGATTCGTTCGTCGCGCTCGCGGAAACGGATTGCGTCGAGTTCCTCTGCGAGACCAGCCGCCACGGCCTGCCGTCGCTGGCGTCGCCCGAGGAGTTCTCGGCGCAGGTCGAGCAGCAGCGCGCGACCGTGACCGAGCTGTTCGGACGTCCGACGACGTTCCGCAACACCGAGCTGATCATGGACAACGGGATCTGCCGTCAGGTCGAGGCGCTCGGCTTCGACTGCATGCTCGGCGAGGGCGCCGACCGGCTGCTCGGCTGGCGGAGTCCACAGGTCCCGTACCGGCCGAAGGGCTGCGAGCGCCTCAAGCTGCTGCTGCGCAGCTACTCGCTCTCGGACGACATCGCGTTCCGGTTCTCGAACCCCGACTGGCCCGGCTTCCCGCTGTTCGCGGACACCTTCGCGGAGTGGCTGCACGAGCTGCCGCCGCCGGCGCAGTTCGTGGGGCTGTTCATGGACTACGAGACCTTCGGCGAACACCAGAGCAGCCAGACGGGGATCTTCGAGTTCATGCAGCACCTGCCCGAGCGGGTGCTGACGGACCGCGGCTACCGGTTCCGCACGCCGGCCCAGGTCTGCTCGGAGCGGGCCGTGGTGCACGACCTCGACGTCTCCCCGGCGGTCTCGTGGGCAGACGAGGAGCGCAACCTCTCGGCGTGGCTGGGCAACCCGATGCAGCAGGCGGTGCACGAACGCATCTACGCGATGCGCGCGGACGTGCTCGAAGCGGCGGAGACGCAGCCGGCGCTGCTCGAGCACTGGCGCGACCTGACGACCTCCGACCACGTCTACTACATCGCGACCAAGCACCACAGCGACGCCGAGGTGCACGACTACTTCAGCCCGTACGACTCGCCGCACGCGGCGTTCGTGACCGTGATGTCGGCGCTGGACGCGCTGGAGGCCGCCGTGC
>CAZTQF010000201.1:0-5546 GCA_964615255.1 uncultured candidatus Brocadiaceae bacterium
CGCCACTTCGACGTGCAGTTCCGGGAGCGGCGCGTCCACAAGACCTACCTGGCGCTCGTAGGCGGCGTGCCGCACCGGGACCGCTTCGAGGTCTCGAAGTGGCTCGGTCCCGACCGGGGGCGGCCGGGCATGGTGCGCGTCGTGGTCGAGGGCAAGAAAGGCGGCCGCGCGGCGCACACCGAGGTCGAGGTCGCTCGGCGATTCCGCCGGCACGCGCTGCTCACGCTGCACCCGACGACCGGCCGCGGCCACCAGCTTCGCGTCCACCTGCAGTCCGTGGGCCATCCGATCGTCGGCGACGAGGACTACGGCGGAGAACGCTTGCTGCTGTCGCGCCTCAAGCCAGACTACAAGCAGCGGACGGGCGTCGACGAGCGCGCGCTGCTGCAGCGGATGTTCCTGCACGCCGAGCGCGTGCGGTTGCTGGACATCGATGGCGTCGAGGTAGACGTTACAGCCCCCTTGCCCGAGGACCTGACGGTCGCACTGCGACACGTCGAGAAGCACGCCAGCGCGCGGAGACCCCATTGCGACTGAAGACCACGCCTGACGACTTCCGCGTCCGCGAACTGCTTGAGTGGGAGGAGGTGCCCGACGGGGACTTCGTCGTGCACCGCCTGCAGAAGGAAAAGCTGTCGACGCCCGAGGCGCTGACGACGATCTCGCGCGACGCCGACGTCGACCGCGCCAAGATCGCCTACGCGGGCCTCAAGGACCGTCAGGCGGTGACCGAGCAGTTCCTGACGATCGAGCGGCGGGCGGTCGAGCTCAAGCTGGCCAATCTCCGGCTGACGCCGTGCGGGACGACCGACCGTCCCATCACCTCCAAGCAGTCGGACGGCAACGCGTTCACCGTCGTCGTGCGCGACCTGCGGCCGACGGAGGCCGCGACGCTGCGCCGCAGCCTGCCGTCGTTGGTCAAGACCGGCTTGCCCAACTACTTCGACGACCAGCGCTTCGGCAGCCTGCGACACGGGCAGGGGTTCCCGATGCAGAGCGTGCTGCACGGCAACTTCGAGCGCGCCCTGCAGCAGCTCGTCGCCGAGCCGTCACCGGTCGCGATCAGCGGCGACGTGAAGCTCAAGAAGGCGCTGCAGCTGCGCTGGGGCGACTGGGAGGCCTGCCTGCGCATCGCGCGGGGCCCTGCCTACGAGCCGCTGTTCGAGCACTTGTACCACAACCCGCGCGACTTCCGCCGGGCCCTGCAGTTCGTGCCGCTCCGGCTGCGCGTGATCCACGCGTTCGCGTTTCAGAGCTTCTTGTGGAACCGCGCGGTCAGCAACCTGCTGCGGGCCGGCGTCCACGGCGCGCAGCGGCTGCGGCTGTCGACGCTCGCCGGAGACCTGTTGGCGTGGAAGTACCTCTCGCCCGAGCGCGAAGAGAAGCTCAAGGCGATGCGCACGCCGCTGTTCGGCGTCGACGGGGACGGCGGCAGCCCGCCGTTCAAGAAAGCGATGGTCGAGGAGCTCAAGCGCGCCGAGCTGCGCCGGAGCGACTTCGTCGAGCACGAGGTGCCCGGCATGATCTGGAAGCACGAGCAGCGTGCCGCCTTCGTCAAGCCGCGCGACGTGGCCGACGTCCGGATCGAGCCGGACGAGATGCACGAGCGCCAGGTGAAGGCGACGCTGCAGTTCTCGCTGCCGCGCGGCGCGTACGCGACGATGCTGATCAAGCGGCTGTTCGCGCCGAGCTGGTACAGCCGGCCGACGGATCGCGCCGAGCCGCCGGGGCCACGGGGTCGGGATCGCGGGCGTGACCTGCGCCCGCGCTCGGTGCTCCGCTACGAAGACGACCAGGACGGACCATGAGCGAGAAGACGTTGGGAATCATCGGCGGGTCGGGCCTCTACGACCTGCCGGGCCTCGAGAACCGAGAGACCGTCGCGGTCGAGACGCCGTTCGGCAAGCCCAGCGACGAGCTGGTGACCGGGACCCTGCACGGCGTGAGGATGGCCTTCCTGCCGCGCCACGGTCGCGGCCACCGGCTCGCGCCGAGCGAGCTCCCCTTCCGCGCGAACATCCACGCGATGAAGCAGCTGGGGATGGAAGCCGTGGTGGGCATCTCGGCGGTCGGCTCGATGAAGATCGACCTCCGTCCGGGGGAGCTGGTGCTCGTCGACCAGTTCATCGACCGCACGCGAGGCCGGACCGAGGAGTCGACGTTCTTCGGGGACGGCTGCGTCGCGCACGCACACTTCGCCGACCCGATCTCGGAGCCGCTCCGGCAGGTCGCGCTGAAGGCGGCGCGGGCGGCCGGCGCCGTCGCGCACGACGGCGGCACCTACCTGTGCATGGAGGGGCCGCTGTTCAGCACCCGCGCCGAGTCGCGGCTCTATCGCAGCTGGGACGTCGACGTGATCGGCATGACCAACCTGCAGGAGGCCAAGCTCGCCCGCGAGGCCGAGATCGCATACTCGACCGTAGCGCTGGTCACCGACTACGACTGCTGGCACGAGGTCGAAGGGGACGTCGACGTGTCGGCGGTGCTCGCCGTGCTCAAGGCCAACGCCGACCTCGCGCAGCGCACCGTCGTCGAGCTCGCCAAGGGCGTCGCGGCGCTCGACGCGCAGATCACGGCGGCGGGCTCCATGCAGCACGCCGTCATGACGGCGCCCGGCAGGGTCTCCGCGGACGCGCGCCGGCGCCTCGAGCTGCTGATCGGCAAGTACCTGGGCTGAGCCCGTGGGGCGGCCGCGGCGCGCGGCTCAGCGCGCAGGCGTGACCGGCTGGGCCCACGCCTGGCGCGGTTGGCCGTCCCAGACCGGGTTGTCGGCCGGCAGCGAAGAGGTCACGGTCGCGCGGAAGAACAGCTCGTCGCCGCGCGCGGTGTAGCTCGGGCGCAGGCCCTCGACCCGCGCGAGCACCTCGCCGACGTCTCCGTCCTTGCGCGTCCCGATGAACTCGGTGACGTAGGTCGCGTCGCCCTGCGCCGCGATCTCGAGCGTCAGCGTGCGGCCGTCGAAGGCGACGTCGTCGAGCACGACGCCGCTCGAGGCGTAGAACTCGCCTGCCTCGATGGCCGCCAGCAGCGCCTCGGCCGTGCAGGCGCGCGCGCGCACCATGACCCAGCCGCGGCCGGGCGTCGAGCCCGACGCGTTGTGGTAGTTGTGGCAGTCGTCGGTGCCGAGCCCGTACAGCAGCGGCGCGTCCAGGTCGCGGCGGCGCGTCGTGTTGGCGATGTCCCAGAGGCGCTCGGTGCTGGGCCGCGCGTCGTCGCCCCGGTGGTTGACGCCCGGGTGGCCGTTCCAAACCTCGAAGAAGTGCTCTTCGGTGACCTGCGCGATGTCGTCGGCGGTGACGCCCCAGCCGAAGTTGGGGTGGTTGAGGTGGGCCAGCACGGGTCGGCCGTTTGCCTCGGCGTGCGCGGCGACGGCGCGCATGGTCTTGCGGATGACGTCCTGCACGCTCTCGCCCCGCTGCGGGTCGATCTTCGACGCGACGTTGCTGGCGTTGATGTGGATCGGCTTCTTCTCGAACGAGGAGGTGACCTCCTCCGCGGGGATCAGCAGCAGGTCCTCGAACAGCGGCGCGAACTCGTCGAGCCGCTTCAGGCGGATCTCGAGCTTGCCGTCCTGGCGGCGCTCGTCGATCCAGTCGTCGCCGAAGCGGGCGCGGTAGTCGGCGAGCGCTGCGCGGCCGCCGCGTCGCACGACGACGTCGTTCTGCATCCACTTCTCGCGGTCCGCGACGACGTTGTGCTCGGTGAGCGCGAGGAAGTCGTAGTCACGCTTCGCGTACCAGTCGACGACCATCTCCGGGAAGTGGTTGCCGTCGCTCCACAGCGTGTGCGTATGGAGGTTGCCTTTGTACCAGCGCTCGGGCGCAGCGCCGCAAGAGGTCAACGCGCAGGTCGCGATCAGCGCGCACGGGAGCAGGGGTCGGATCATGGCTGGCTACTTGGGGACGGAGGGTTCGAGGACGTCCTCGTGCTGCACGGCGCCGTCGGTGCCGACGTGTCGGAGCGCGAGGCGGGCGGAGTCGCCTGCTGGTCTCGCGACGACGTGCAAGAAGCCGCCGCGGATGCGCAGGTAGTCGTGCTGGTCCGTGCGCTGCCGCATGCTGAAGCCGCCCGCGTGCTCGTCGGATGCCGCGCCGCAGCACCACTCGCGCAGCCCCGTCTTCGGGTCGTGCGACGCGTACTGCCAGTGGCGGTCGCCGCAGACGACGTGCGCGCCGTGGGCGGCGAGCAGGGCCCGAAGCCAGTCGCCCTCGGTCGCGAAGCCCGCGTTGGCGTGGTTGTCGTTCTTGCTCTTGCGGTCGGGGCCGACGATCGGCGTCGCGGAGACCACGACCTTGAACGTCGCGTCGCTCGCCTGGAGCGTGCGCTCGAGCCACGCGCGCTGGTCCTTGCCCAAGATGGTCTTGTCGGCGCCGTCGGGCATCCGGTTGGGGGAGCGGAACTCCCGCCCTTCCAGGAACCAGACCTCGAGGAGCGCGCCCCAGCGCACGTTGCGGTAGGGGAGGCCGGGCAGCAGCGGCAGCTGCTCGCGGTAGAGGGCGAGGCCCTGCTCCCAGTCGAGCTCGCCGTACTTCTGGCCCGGCCAGCAGTCGTTCTTGAGCGTGTCGTGGTCGTCTTTGACGAAGTAGGCGCCGACCTGCGCGTGGAAGTCGCGCTGCAGCGGGAGCCCGTAGAAGCGGTTCCACTTGAACCGCGCGAGCGCGGTCGTGTCGGCCCAGGGCTTGGGCTTGTCGTAGTAGATCGTGTCCCCGCAGTGCGCGACGAAGTCCGGCGCGACGTCGCGCATGTGGCCGTAGATGCGGTGGCCCCGGTCCTTGGCGTCCCGGCGGTGGTAGTCCTGGCACGCGATCACGCAGAACGACACCTCGCGGCGCTCGGTCGCAGGCGGCGGCAGCTGGAACGCGCCGGCCGTGCTGCAGACAGGCGCTCTGCCTTCGGCTGGCCGGCCTTCGGCGACGAAGCGGTAGCGCGCGCCGCGCGCGAGGCCGGACAGCTCGAACGTGTGTGCGGCGTTGGTCGCGAGCGTGACCGCGGTCCACTCGGTGGCAGCCGCGTCCTGGTCGCGGCCTTCTGGCCAGTAGCGCACCCGGACGTCGCCGCGCGCGCCGGGGACGGCGCCGGCCATCTGCGCCAGCGTCTTGCCGTCGGGCAGCTGGTCCTCGTGCGGCTTGCGCTGGGGGAACGCCAGGCCCGCTTGGTCGGCTGCTGCGACGGAGGTCAGGCGGACCCACAGCGCGCAGCGGTCCGCCCGGGCGTCGCCTACCTTGACGCCGGTGGCCATGTGGACGGTCGGGAGCGAGGCGCCTTGCCCCAGCGCGGAGCAGGCGATCGTGAGCACGGCGAGCGTCGTTCGCACGCCCGGACCATAGCGCGGCAGGGGATCGCGGCGGACAAGGATCGCGAGGCTTGGCGCGGGCTTTGGTCCGGTCGCACCGATGTGTGCGCGGCCCGCTCGGCGGCGCGGGGAGCGCGCTTGATCTACTGGAAACCTTGGCTAAGGTTTCGGCCCCCCAAAGGACGAATCCCTGGGGAGCAGGCCTCGATAGCTCAGTTGGTAGAGCAAGTGACTGTTAATCACTGGGTCGCAG
>CAZTQF010000202.1:0-5523 GCA_964615255.1 uncultured candidatus Brocadiaceae bacterium
ACCTCCATGTGCAGCAGGCCGAGGAAGCCGCAGCGAAACCCAAAGCCCAGCGCGTCCGACGTCTCCGGCTCGAACGTGAACGAGCTGTCGTTGATGCGCATCTTCTCGAGCGACTTGCGCAGGTTGTCGAAGTCGCTCGGGACCGTCGGGTAGAAGCCGCAGTAGACCATCGGCTTGGGCTCGCGGAAGCCCGGCAGCGGCGCGGAGCGCTGGTCTGCGGCCTTGTGCGTGACGGTGTCGCCGACGATCACGTCGGCCAGCGTCTTGATGTTGGCGACGACGTAGCCGACCTCGCCCGCGCTGAGCTTGGGGAAGGCCTGCATCTCCGGCGTCAGCTTGCCGACCTCGAGCACCTCGTGCTCGGTCTCGGTGCCGAGCATGATGATCTCGTCGCCCTTCTGGATGGTGCCAGTCATCACGCGCACGTAGATGACGACGCCGCGGTAGTCGTTGTAGACCGCGTCGAACATCAGCGCCTGTAGCTTGCCCGCGGGGTCGCCGGTCGGCGGCGGGATCTGCTTGACGATCGCGTCGAGGACCTGCTCGCACTGGAGCCCCGTCTTGGCGGAGACCGCGATGGCGTCCTCGGCAGGGATGCAGATGGCGTCCTCGACCTGCTGCGCGACGTGGTCGGGGCGCGCGTGCGGCAGGTCCATCTTGTTGAGCACCGGGACCACGGTGAGCTCGGCCTGCTCGGCGAGGTGCGCGTTGACCACGGTCTGGGCCTCGACGCCCTGCGACGCGTCCACGAGCAGCAGCGCGCCCTCGCACGCCTGCAGCGACTTCAGGACTTCGTAGTTGAAGTCGACGTGGCCGGGCGTGTCGATCAGGTTGATCAGGTAGGTCTTGCCGTCGGGTGCTGCGTAGTTCATCGACACCGCGCGCGCCTTGATCGTGATGCCCCGCTCGCGTTCGAGCTCCATGTTGTCGAGCAGCTGCTGCTTCATCGCGCGCTTCTCGACGGTCCCCGTGATCTCCAGCAGGCGGTCGGCGAGCGTCGACTTGCCGTGGTCGACGTGCGCGATGATGCTGAAGTTGCGGATCAGGGAGGGGTCGGTCACGGGCGTGGGCTTCGCGGCGGGTGGGGGTGCGGCCGGCAGTCTGCGACGCTCGTGGGCGCGGCGCTGGCAAGATCCGGCGGAGCATCGTAGGCCGCGGGAGCAGGGGGGCAAGGTGGTAGGGCCCCGGTCGGTCGCCCGCGCAGCCTCGCTGGCTTCAGCGCGGCGCGACGACGCCCTCGATGTCGAGCACGAAGATGCTGCGGCCGTGGGTCGCGGCCACCAGGTCGAGCGCGCGCGGCTGCAGCGCGAGGTCGTGCACGGGCGTAGTCGGGAGCCCGCGGCCGAGCACCTGCCAGGTGCGGCCGTGGTCCCTGGAGGCGTAGACCCCGAGATCGGTGCCGACGTAGAGGACGGCGGGGTCGCGCGGGTCCTCCCGGAGCACGTGGATTGCGGCGGCGGGCAGGCCCTCGTGCAGCGGCCGCCAGCTCGCGCCGCGGTCGTTCGAGACGAACGCGTAGGCCCCGAAGTCGTCCTCGCGCAGGCCGTGCATGGTGAGGAAGACGCGGTCCACGGCGTGCTCGGACGCGAGGACCCGGCTCACCCACTTCCTTGGCAGGCCCGCGCTGCGCGCGAGCTCGCGCCAGGTCGCGCCGCCGTCCGCGGTGCGGTGCAGGCGGCCAGCCTCGGTGCCCGCGTAGAGGAGCCGCTCGTCGGCAGGTGACTCGGCGATCATCGTGATGGTCCCGAACGGAACCACGGCGCGTTCGCCGTCGGCTTCGGGGTCGGACAAATCGTCGCTGATCGCGCGCCAGGTCTCGCCGCGGTCGTCCGAGCGGAACACCGCGTTGCCGCCCGCCAACAGGCGCGCGGGGTCGTGTTCGGAGATCGAGAACGGGGTGTACCAGCCGAAGCGCCACGGCCCCGGCACGCGCGCGTCGGCGACGCCTTTCGGCGGACCAGGCCGGACGCTGGCGCTCGCGCTGCCCCAGGACTGCACGTCGCCGCCGCGCAGATCCATGGTTCGCATCGCGCCGTGCTGGTGCTCGTAGTAGACGACGCCCGGCCGCGTCGGGTCGGGGAGCGTGACGAACGCGTCGCCGCCCGTCCAGGGGTCGAGGAACACATGGCGCCAGGGGTCGTTCTGGTGCGGTTCGATCGAGTCGGCCGGGCCGAAGAGCGCGGCGTTGTCCTGGGTTCCGCCGTAGATGGTGTAGGGGTCTGCGTCGTCCGTCGCGACGAAGTAGAACTCGCCGATCGGCAGGTTGTTGGCGTGTAGCCAGGTCTGCGCGCTGTCCCACGACACGAACAGGCCGCCGTCGTTGGCGAGCACGACGTGCGCGGGGTCCTGCGGGTCGATCCACAGGTCGTGGTGATCGAGGTGCAGGATGCGGCCGCGGGTCTCTTGAAGGCGCTGGATGTCCTCGCCGAAGCGCGCGAACGTGCGGCCGCCGTCGGTCGAGCGGTAGCCCCGGTTGCCGAGCACGTACAGCTCGTCCGGGTCGCGCGGGCTGACGCGCACGTCGCAGAACTTCCACCCGTAGCTCTTGAAGACCTCCCAGAGGTCCTCTTCGTTGACCTTGCGCCAGCTCGCTCCGTGATCATCCGAGCGGTAGAGCGCGGCCCCCACGATGTCGCGGCCTCGCTGCGCCTGCTGCGCGGCGGGGGGTGCCGCGCCGGGCGGCGCCGGCGGCGGCCACGCCGCGTGGTCGTCGAGGAAGGCGTAGACGGTGCCCGGTCGGCTCTGCGCCACGTCGAGGCCGGCGCGGCCGGTCGGACCGCTCGGCAGGCCGGCCTGCATGCGCGCCCACGACGCGCCGCCGTCGCGGCTGCGGTAGAGGCCGCTGCCCGCGCCTGACGGCACCTCCCACATCGCTGCGTAGAGCGTGTCCGGATCGGCGGGGTCGATCGCCAGATCCACGGCGCCCGTCCGGTCGTCGACGTAGAGCACGCGCTGCCAGCTGGCGCCGCCGTCCTGGGTCTTGAAGACCCCGCGCTGTTCGTTCGGCGACCAGAAGTGGCCGATCGCCGCGACCCAGGCCGTGCGAGGGTCCGCTGGATGCACGACCACGCGGCCGATGTGGTGCGTGTCCCAGAGCCCGCAGTGGCGCCACCTCGCGCCGCCGTCTTCTGAGACGAACACGCCCGTGCCTGCATACGAGTAGCCGCTGTGCCTCGGTTGGCTCTCGCCCGTGCCCACCCAGACGACCTCGGGGTCGGATGGCGCGATCGCGACGGCTCCGATCGAAAAGGCCGACTCGCGCTCGAAGATCGGAGTCCACGTGAGCCCGGCGTTGGTGGTCTTCCAGAGGTTGCCGCTGCCGGGGCCGACATACATCGTCGAGGCTCGGCGCGGATGCACCGCGATCGCCTCGATGCGGCCCCCCTGCTGTCGCGGCCCGACCGCGCGCCACTGCGGCGCGGTCTCCGGGGTGCTCGCGACCATGGCCTGGTGGCTGCGCCAGGCCGCCTCGCGCGCCGTCGGCGACGTCGCCTGCTGCGCGCGAGCCGCAGCGACGGCGAGCGCCATGGTGATCAGCGAGGCAGCGAGGGGCTCGGACGGTCGACGGCGCACGCGCACAGGCTACCCGCGCAGGCTGCGTCCGGTCACCGTTCGAGCGCTGTGACCCGCACCAGCTGCGGTGCGCCGACGGGCTCGTTCCCTTCGGGCCCGACGGTCACGAGCTGCGCGGCGTACTCGCCCTTTGGCACGAGCTCGCGGTCGCTCGAGCGCAGGTCCCAGGTCACGCGATGCAGCCCCGCGGTCTTCTCGAGCGGAAGCTCGCGCAGGGTCTCGCCGGTCGGGTCGGAGATCGTCAGCAGCAGCGACTTGTCGCGTACGGCCGCGCTCACGTGATACGTGAGCGTCGCGCCGAACGGCGGGTTGGGCGCGGTCTCGTCGCCCCATACGGCGGCGACCTCCCGGCGCAGCTCGAACCGGGGCGCGGCCCGGCAGCGCAGCAGCGCCGCCTCGGAGGCCAGCACCGACGGGGACAGGTCCCGCAGCGCGGAGATGTCGTCGAGGATGAACAGCCCGCGGCCGAACGTGCCGACCACGAGGTCGTGCCACTGCGGCTGCAGGTGCAGGTCGCGCGCCTGGATGCGAGGCATCCCGGCGGCGAGCAGCGCCCAGTGTTCGCCGCCGTCGATCGTCACGTAGACGCCGAATTCCGTGCCGACGAACAGCAGCCCCGCGGCCTCGCTGTCTTGGACGACCGACCACGTCCCCGAGCGTCGCGGCAGGTCGCCGGTGATGTCCGTCCAGGTGCGGCCCCGATCGTCGCTGCGCAGGACCCACGGGCGGAAGTCGCCAAGTTGCCAGTTGTTGACGGTCGCGAAGACGACGTCGTCGTCGAGGGCCGACGCGTACAGGTCGGTCACATAGCTGTGCCGCGGCGCAGGCCCCAGCCGGTCGACGCGCGCCCACGACGCGCCGCCGTCTTCGGTGGCGTGCACGAGGCCGTCGTCGCTGCCCGCGTAGAGCAGGCCCGCAGCCAGCGGCGACTCGTCGAGCGCGGTGACGACGCTCATGGTCGTCGTGTAGAGGTGCAGGCCGACGGCGTCCGCGTCCTGGAGCTTGCCCATGATCGGCTGCTGTGCGCGGTCGAGATCGCGCGTGAGGTCGCCGCTGATTGCCGTCCAGTGGTCCCCGCGGTCGTCGCTGCGGTAGAGCCGCTCGCCCGCGTAGTACAGGCGCCCCATAGCGTGCCGGCTGACCAGCAGCGGGCTGTCCCAGTGCCACCGACCGCGGTCCTCGAGGCCCCGCGTCGGCCGGATCCCGGCGCGCTCACCCGTCGACAGGTTCAGCCGATAGAGCGCGCCGTTCTGCGACTGGCCGTAGACCAGCTCGGGCCGCTGCGGGTCGAAGTAGGCCTGGAAGCCGTCGCCGCCGCCGACCCGGAACCAGTCGCTGGTCCGCACGCCGATCCGCTGTTCGGTGCGCGACGGCCCGGCGATCGTGCCGTTGTCCTGGGCGCCGCCGGTGACGCGGTAGAACGGCCGCGAGCGGTCGCAGGACACCCGGTAGAACTGCGACAGCGGCAGGTTGGTGAAGTGGCGCCAGCGCGCCGACTCCGGCTGCTCGGGGTCGTAGCCGTGCGTCTCGTAGAGCCCGCCGTCGTTGCCGATCCAGACGTGCGCGGGGTCGTCGGGGTCGAAGACGACCTCGTGGTTGTCGACGTGCATCGCGAACGGCAGCGGCCGCCACGTGCGGCCGAGGTCGGTGCTCCTCATCACGCGGACGTCGACGTTCCAGAGCGTGTCGGCGCGGTGAGGGTCTGCGAACAGCTCGCCGTAGTACTGCGGGTCGCCGCCAGCGTAGTCGCTGTGCTGGGTCCAGCTGTCGCCGCCGTCTTCGCTGACGAAGGTGCCGCCGGCGTCGCCGCGTGCGACCACCGTCGCGCAGACGCGCAGCGGCGCCCGCGGGTCGACGGCGAGCGCGATGCGCCCCATGTCGACGGTCGGCAGCCCGGCCTCGATCCGACTCCAGGTCGCGCCGGCGTCCGTGCTCCGCAGGATGCCCGCT
>CAZTQF010000203.1:0-5513 GCA_964615255.1 uncultured candidatus Brocadiaceae bacterium
GGGTGGTTGGGGTGCTGGCGCATCACCGCTTCGAGGATCGCGCGGAACTCCGGCGTGCGCTCGACCGGCTCGCCCGCGAGGGTCCAGTAGTTCCAGGGCTGCATGCAGATCATCGCCTCGGCGGTCCAGACGGCGACGTCCGGGTCGAGCGGGAACTGGGCCTTCACCTCGCGCATCGCCTTCAGGTAGGCCTCGTTCTGCGCGGTGAGGTCTTCGGGCAGCGGCAGCGTGTAGCGCTTGGCGAGCGCCTCGATCAGCGCCCGGTTGGCGCCCTGCTCGCGGTCGCGCAGCTCGTAGGCCTTCTGCGCCGCGGCATACGACCACTCGTCCTTGGGCTTGTCGATGCCCGGGTTGTTCTGGTTGGGGCCGCCGGAGTAGCCGATGCCCCACCACGCCATCGCGAAGCCCGGGTCGATCGCCGTCGCTTGACGGAAGGAGGCGATCGCGCCGTCGAAGTTGTAGCCGAGCATCAGGGCCATGCCCTGGCCGAACCAGCGCCGGGCCGCCTCCGAGTCGGTCGCGACGTCCCGGCGGTAGTCGCCGAGACGGTCGAGGATCATCGGTGGCGCGGGGTCGCGGACGGGCGGCAGCGTGGGCTGCTGCGTGACGCAGCTGCCGGCGAGCAGGCAGGCGAGCGCGAGGGTCGTCTTCATGGCGGTGAGAGCAGGCTTCAGGAGCAGATCGCCGGGTCGGAAACGTCTCTCACGGCCCCGCTGGTGCGAACCGTAGGTGCGCGTCGCCGCGTGGTCTACTTGTTCTTCTGCTCGATCGCGGCGAGCTTCTTCTCGAGCGTTTGGATCCGCGCTTCGAGCTGTTGGACGTAGTTCCTCATGGTCTCTCCCTTGACCAACTCGAGCTCTGCTTTCTGCGGGACGTCGGCCAGTTGGACAACGCGGATGGCCTGGGCTACCTGGTCCTGGAAGCCCTGCAGCAGCAGGGACTGAGGGTCGCCGACCGTCCCGATGCTGAGCCCCATGCTCGCGCCGCCCATGCCGGCGAAGAACGGCCGGAGCGCGTTGTTGGCGGCCTGGGCGTTGATGTGCTGCAAGGAGATCGTGGTGATGACCTGGCGCTTGAGCGCGGGGCGCTCGAGGATCTTCGCGAGTTCGACGTAGGACGCGCCCGCGCTGATCTCCCTGGCGCGCTGGCCCTGCATCATGAGGACCTCGTAGACGTTCCGCGCGGCGTCGACCGTCTTGACCGCGTAGCCCTGCCGGTAGAGCAGGCTGTAGAGCAGCTCCTCGCAGCCGTCGCGGTCGGTCACGATGGGTCGCTGGAGCTTGGTCGCACCAGCGCCCGCGCCCTCGAACTCCCTCGTGTCGTAGAGGATGTTCCACTCCAGGTAGCCTGCGCACGCATCGACCAACTCGGAGAGCTCGATCGTGCCGGCGGAGAGCGCGAACGGTTCGGGCTTCTGGTCGACGTCCTGGGCCAGCGCGATCCCTGCGAACAGCAGGAGAGAACAAACGACGTGCTTGGTGTGCATCACGATTCCTCGGCATTCTCCGACGCCGTCGTCACGGCTGTATTCCTGACGAGTCCCGGCCTTGGTAGCGTCGTGGCATGCGGACGGCAATGCTCCTCGCGGCGCTGCTCGGCGCGTGCGCAGCAGGTTCGGACTCCTTTGTAGACCCTGCGCTGAGGCTCCACGGGCACAACGACTACCTGCAGCTGGTCCCGCTCACGCGGGCGCTCGAGCTCGGGCTGGGCAGCATCGAGGTCGACGTCTACCTCGTCGACGGCGAGCTGAGAGTCGGCCACGAGCGCTGGCAGCTGCGTCCCGGGCGCACGCTCTCTTCGCTCTACCTCGACCCGCTCCTGGCTCGGTTGCGCGCGGGGCAGTCGCTGCGTTCCGACGGCGAGCCGCTCGTGCTGCTCGTCGACATCAAGGCCGACGGTGCCGGCGTCTACCGTGCGCTGCGAGGCCTGCTGCCGCGCTACCGCGACCTGCTGACGCGCTTCGTCGACGGGCGAATGGAGCCCGGGGCCGTGACGATCGCGCTGTCCGGCGCGCGGCCCGAGGCGATGATTGCCGCGGATCGGGAACGGTGGTGCGCGATCGACGGCCGCCTGGGTGACCTCGACCGGGAGCCGCCGCCGCCGCCCGACCTGATCCCCTGGGTCAGCGGCTCGTGGAGGTCGCTGTCGGACTGGACCGGCTCGGACGAGCTGATGCCGGAAGAGGTGGCGATGGTGCGCGATCTGGTTCAGCGCGCGCACGCGCAGGGCCGCGCGCTGCGCTTCTGGGGCGCGCCGGATCGTCGCGAGGCGTGGGAGGCGTTCTTCGACCTGGGCGTCGACCGGATCGGCAGCGACCAGCCGAAGAAGGCCGCGCGCTGGCTGCGCGCGGAGCGGGCTACGGCGCGTTGACGTCCCAGCGCGGCGGCACCAGGCGCCGCTTGCCGTCGGCGCTGCGCGCGACCGCGGCGGCGTCGTCCGCGTCGAAGTCCCGGTCCCAGAGCTGGCACGTGACCTCCTTGTGCTTCTGGTCGAGCCCTTCGCAGTAGTTGGTGAAGATGCAGCGCCGGACCTCTGCGCCGCGCCCGAGCCGCATCTTCTTCCACCAGTCGGGGTCCGCGAGGCTCTGCCGCGCTGCGGCGACGACGTCGGCCTGCTCCCGCTGCAGCACCGCCTCGGCCTGCTCGAAGTGGCAGATGCCGCCGGCCGCGACGACCGGCGTCTCGCGTCCGGCCGCGCGCACGGCGTCGCGGATGGTGGTCGCGAGGTGCACGTTGCGCCCGAACGGGCCGCGCGCGTCGCTGCGCACCGTCGGCATGCACTCGTGGCCGGACGGGCCGGTGTAGGGGTAGGCCGCGCTGCCGACGCCAGGCTGCTTGGCGTCGTCGAACTTGCCGCCCTTGCTCACCGACAAGAAGTCGAAGCCGGCCTCGGCGAACGCGACCCCGTAGGCTGCGGCGTCTTCGACGCGGCTGCCGCCTTCGACGACCTCGTCGCCGAGGAAGCGCGCGCCGACGCACCAGTCGTCGCCGACCTCGCGTCGGACCGCGGCGAAGACCTCCAGCGGCAGCCGCAGCCGCTGCTCGGTGGACCCGCCGTAGCCGTCGGCGCGCTGGTTGGTGCGCGACAGGAACGACGCCATCGTGTAGGCGTGCGCGTAGTGCAGCTCGACGCCGTCGAAGCCCGCCTCGCGCGCGCGGCGCGCGGCCTGCGCGAACAGGCCGGGCAGCACCCGCGGCAGCTCCTCGACGTGGGGGAGGTGCAGGTCGTTGACCTCTTCGCGGTAGCCCCACGCGTAGTCGCGGTGCTCGCGCCGCGTCAGGAGCTCCTGCAGCGCGTCGTCGTCGCACTGCGCGAGCTGCGCGCGGACCGCGTCGTCGTCGGCGGCGGCGGCGGCGCCGAAGCGCTCCCGGACGCCGTCTCGGTGTCGGTCGGTGAGCTGCAGGAAGCGCGCGAAGAACTTGTCCTTGGGCGGCCGGCGGCGGATCGCCAAGAAGTCGAGCACCTGCAGGAGCAGCCGCGTGCGGCCGCCGCTCCGCTCGCGCACGGTCTCGGTCAAGCGCCGCAGGCCGCTGACGAAGCGGTCGTCGCCGACGCGCAGCAACGGCCCGCTCGGCACGTCGCGGATGCCGGTGGCCTCGACCACCAGGACGCCTGGCTCGCCGTCGGCGAACCGGCCGTACCAGTCGAGCACGTTCTGGGTCACCTCGCCGTCCTCGGTCGCGCGCCACGGCACCATGGCGGGGACCCAGGTGCGCGACGTCGCCTCGAGCGGGCCGAGCTTTACGGGCGAGAACAGCCGCGCGCGCATCGCCTCGGCGGCGGTCGGCCAGCGCGCTTCGGGGAGCGCGTGCCGGACCCGGTCAGCCACCCTTCTTCTTGCTCTTCGGCGGCTCGCGGAAGCCCTTCGGCGCGCGGCGCATCTGCACGCCCATCTGCGACGGCGGCGACTCGAGGCCCAGCGCGTACCACTGCATGTCGAACTGGGCCATGTTCATGCGCTGCTTGTTCTGCAGGCGCAGCATGTTGTCCTTGGTCGGCGCGCTGGTCTTGTCCTTCTTGAGGAAGGCGGCGAGCACGGCCTGCGCTTGGTCTGCCTTGCCGGCCTTCTGCAGCATCCACGCGTAGGTGTTGTGCAGCAGCGCGTGCTTCTTGCTGACCTTCGCGGCGAGCTCCAGGACCCCCAGCGCGCGCTCGGTCTCGCCGGACTTGTAGCGGATGCATCCGAGCAGCAGGCGCGCGTCGGCGTTGCGGAGGCTGGCGCCCTCGAGCAGCTTGACGCCGCGGTCCTTGTCGCCCTGGTAGAACTCGAGCATGCCCATCTGCGCGACGACCTGGCCGTGCAGCATCGGCACCCACTTGCCCAGCGGGAGCATGTCCTCGAGCGTCTGGATGGCGAGCTTGACGTGGCCCTGCTGCATCTGCCGCTGGACCTGCTCCATGGCCGGCTGGATCTGTTTGCCGACGCGTCGGGCGATCAGCACCCAGATGACGACCGCGAGCCCCAGCGTGAAGAAGATGCCCCAGGCCCAGTGCCACCAGTCGAGGAAGACGCCGCTGAAGCCCAGCAGCAGGGAGAGGGACAGGGACAGGAGGATCGAATACACGCGCAGGCTCGCAGGGGTGGCCGAGCAGGATACGGATCCTGCCTGCCGGGCGCGAGCCTTCGTGCTGAGCGCGCCGCGCTAGCCCTCGACCCAGGTGCCCACGAAGCGGTGGGCGACGAAGCTGGTGAACTTCGCAGGCGACAGCAGGGTCATCTCCCAGCCGTGCAGGTTGCCGTCGTCGCTCTGGGTCCGCTCGACGTAGTGCTTGAGGTCGCTGATCGTGCTCAGGTCGCCGGCGTCGTACATCGCGTCGACGGCCCAGACGCTGGCGCCGGAGTGGACCGAGATCAGGTGCGTGCGCAGGCCGAGCTGCGGCGGCTTGTAGGGGCGCCAGGAGGTGACGGAGCCCACGAACACGCCGTCGAGCGCGTAGCGCTCGCACAGCCGCACCATCGCGTCGGTCGAGAGGCGGCCGCGCGCCAGCGACTGGTTGAGCATGTCGTCTTCCCGCGCGGCGTCGGACAGCGGGACGACCTCGAAGCGCCGGAGCTTCTGCAGCTCGGCGACGAAGGCGTCGCGGATCGCGTTCTTCTCGACGGCGACCCCGTGCTCGGCGTGGAACGGCAGGACCATGATGCGACGAACGCTGGCCAGGTCGTCGGGCTCCGCGAGGAAGCTGTTGACGACCTTGGGTCGGTTGTGCCGCGGCACGCGGCAGCTGGTCAGGGAGACGGCCGCGGCGAGCGCGGCGGTCCACAGCGCGAGGCGCCTCACGGCCGTCGCGGCGGCTCGCTGGCCGTCGCCGGGTTCGTCGCGCTCGCGCGCAGGCGCTCGTTGATGGCGGTGATCTGTCGCTGCAGCCGGTCCTGCTCCAGCTTCGCCTTCTCGATCTGGAGGCTCAGGATCTTGGCGTCGCGTTCGCGCACGCGCCCGCGCAGCAGCTCGATGTCTGCGTCGGCCTGGGCGCGCTCCTTCTTCTCCTCGCCGAGCGAGGCCTGCTCGGCCGTC
>CAZTQF010000204.1:0-898 GCA_964615255.1 uncultured candidatus Brocadiaceae bacterium
CCTCCCGACGCCGGGTGTCTAGATCTGCGACACCCGCCGCGACGCTGGAGGCCGGCAGCGGAGCCGATCCCTGACATGCGCACCTCGATCCCTATGCTCAGCCGCGTGGGCGCAGCTCGAACGGGGACCTCTTCACCGGCATTCTTCCAGATGGCCCCGCCGGATCCGGCAGGGTCGGATGCCGCGCTGCTCGCAGGCATCGCCGCGCCGCGGGCGTCGATCCCGCCGTGGCACTTCTACGACACGGTCGGATCCAAGCTCTTCGAGGCGATTACGGTGCTACCGGACTACTACCCCACGCGCACCGAGGCGGCCATCTTCGCCGAACGCGCCCACGAGATGGCCGCGACGCGCGACGTGCGCGACAGCGCCCTGATCGACCTCGGCGCGGGCAGCTGCGAGAAGGCGCCGCGCCTGTTCGACGAGGTCCAGCCGGCCCAGTACGTGCCGGTGGACATCTCCGCCGACTACCTGCGGGACGTCGTCGACGGCCTCCAGCGCGAGCATCCTGACGTCGAGATGATCGGCGTAGGCGCCGACTTCTCGCGCGAGCTGACGCTGCCGGACGCCGTGCAGCGACACCGGCGCCTGTTCTTCTACCCCGGCTCGTCGATCGGCAACTACGAACCCGACGCGGCGCGCGACCTGCTGCGGCGCGTCCGGGAGCAGATGGACGACGAGGCGTCCCTCTGGATCGGCGTGGACCTGGTCAAGGAGACCGCGACGCTCGAGCGCGCCTACGACGACGCGCTCGGCGTGACCGCGGCGTTCAACCGGAACATCCTGCGCAACGTGAACGAGGCGGTCGGCACGGACTTCGCCCCCGAACAGTGGCGGCACGTCGCCTTCTTCAACGCCGAGGACAGCCGCATCGAGATGCACCTCGAGTCGGAGCGCG
>CAZTQF010000204.1:908-5508 GCA_964615255.1 uncultured candidatus Brocadiaceae bacterium
TCCGCTGGCCCGGCGGGCGACGGTCGTTCGCGGCCGGCGAGCGGATCCATACGGAGTCCTCGTACAAGTACACGCCCGAGTCGTTCGCGGCGCTGCTCGCAGGCGCTGGCCTCCGAACGGTCGACGTATGGACGGACGCGCGTCAGTGGTTCGCGGTGTTCGTCGCAGCCCCCCAGCGCTGAGTCCGGGCAAACCCGCGCAGCGCGCGCGCGCGACGGAGCGCTGCGCCCGTCGCATGGGCGGCTCGAAGCAGGGTCCAGGCGAGGCCTGTCAGGCACCGATTTATGCCTTTGACAGCACCTTACGGCCTGCCGACAGTAGCTCGACGGGCAGGCGATCTGGCTACGGATGACCGAAACCTCCCGCAACATCGTGCGCCACGACGGCGTCATCTCCCGGCAGGACCGTGAGCGCCTGCTCGGCCAGCGCGGGTGCGTCGCGTGGTTCACCGGACTGTCGGGCTCTGGCAAGTCGACGGTCTCGCGCGTGGTCGAGGAGAAGCTCGCCGCCGCCGGCCACCTGGTCTACGTGCTCGACGGCGACAACGTGCGCCACGGCCTGTGCGCCGACCTCGGGTTCTCCGACGCCGACCGCACCGAGAACATCCGGCGGATCGGCCACGTCGCCGCGCTGATGGCCGACGCGGGCGCGATCGTGCTGACCGCGTTCATCTCGCCGTTCCGCGCCGACCGGCAGCAGGTCCGCGACGTCGTCGGGGACGACGACTTCCTCGAGGTCTACGTCGACGCGCCGCTCGACGTCTGCGAGTCGCGCGACCCCAAGGGCCTCTACAAGAAGGCCCGCGCCGGCGAGATCCCCGAGTTCACCGGGATCACGTCACCCTACGAGCCGCCGGAGGCGCCAGCCGTTCACCTCAGGACCGGCGACCTCTCGCTCGACGAGTGCGCGCTCCGCGTCCAAGCCATGCTCGAACAACGCGGCTTCCTCAGCTCGCCGCCTACTGCGTCATGATCAACTACGCGCTCAGCCACCTGCAGCAACTGGAGCAGGAGAGCATCCACATCATCCGTGAGGTCGCCTCGGAGTTCGAGCGGCCGGTGATGCTCTACTCGATCGGCAAGGACTCCGGCGTCATGCTGCGGCTGGCGCAGAAGGCGTTCGCGCCGGCCAAGATCCCGTTCAAGGTCCTCCACGTGAACACGACGTGGAAGTTCCGCGAGATGATCGAGTTCCGCGACCAGCTAGTGAAGGACCTCGACCTCGACTTCGTCGAGTGGATCAACCCCGACGGCGTCAAGGAGGGCGTGGGCCCGTTCACGCACGGCACCCAGCGCCACACGCACGTCATGAAGACCGAGGCGCTCAAGCAGGCGCTCAACGCGGGCGAATACGACGCCGCGTTCGGCGGCGCGCGACGCGACGAGGAGAAGAGCCGCGCCAAGGAGCGCGTGTTCAGCTTCCGCGACAAGTTCCACCAGTGGGACCCCAAGAACCAGCGGCCCGAGCTCTGGGACCTGTTCAACTGCGAGGTCAACAAGGGCGAGTCGATCCGCGTCTTCCCGCTGAGCAACTGGACCGAGCTGGACGTCTGGCTCTACGTCTACAAGGAGAACCTGCCGATGGTGCCGCTCTACTTCGCCAAGGAGCGACCGGTCGTGCGCCGCAACGGCACCTGGATCATGGTCGACGACGACCGCATGCCGCTCGAGGACGGCGAGACCCCGGAGATGAAGATGGTCCGGTTCCGCACGCTCGGCTGCTACCCGCTGACCGGCGCGGTCGAGTCCGACGCAGACACGCTGCCCAAGATCATCGAGGAGATGCTGCGCAGCCGCGACTCGGAGCGGCAGGGCCGCGTGATCGACTTCGACGAGGGCGGCTCGATGGAAGACAAGAAGCGGGAGGGCTACTTCTGATGACCTACTCGAACCAACTCGACGAGCTCGGCATCGAGAAGTACCTCGACCGGTACGGCAACCGCGAGATGCTCAAGCTGCTGACCTGCGGCAGCGTCGACGACGGCAAGTCGACCCTCATCGGGCGGCTGCTCTACGACTCGGATCAGGTCCACGACGACGTGCTCGAGGCAACCACCAAGGCGTCGTCGAAGTTCGGCACGACCGGCGAGGAGATCGACCTGGCGCTGCTCGTCGACGGCCTGCAGGCCGAGCGCGAGCAGGGCATCACGATCGACGTCGCCTACCGCTACTTCGCGACCGACCGCCGCAAGTTCGTGATCGCGGACTGCCCCGGCCACGTGCAGTACACGCGCAACATGGCGACCGGCGCGTCCGCATGCGACCTCGCGATCATCCTGATCGACGCCCGCTACGGGGTCCTCGAGCAGACCCACCGGCACTCGTTCATCTGCGCGCTGCTGGGCATCCAGCACTTCGTGATCGCGATCAACAAGATGGACCTCGTGGGCTACTCGCAGGAGAAGTTCGACGAAATCCGCGAGGCCTACAGCGAGTTCGCCGCGCGCCTCAACGTCAAGGACATCCACTTCATCCCGATGTCCGCGCTCAAGGGCGAGAACGTCGTGCACCGCGGCGAAAGCATGCCCTGGTTCCAGGGCTCGCCGCTGCTCGACCACCTCGACACCGTGCACGTCGCGTCGGACCGCAACCTCGTCGACCTGCGCTTCCCGGTGCAGAACGTGCTGCGGCCGAACCTCGACTTCCGCGGCTACGCCGGCACGCTGGCGTCCGGCGTCGTCCGCGTCGGCGACGAGGTCACCGCGCTGCCGTCGGGCAAGACCTCGAAGGTCAAGACCATCGAGACCTTCGACGGCAAGCTCGAGGAGGCGTTCGCCCCGCTGGCGGTCGTGCTGACCCTCGAGGACGAGATCGACATCAGCCGCGGCGACATGATCGCCACGCCGAACAACGCGCCGACGCTCGCCAACGACGTCGAGGCGATGGTCGTCTGGTTCGACGAGAAGCCGCTCAAGCCGGGCCAGAACTACCTGATCAAGCACACCTCGGCGCAGACGGCCGCCTCGGTCGCCGACCTCCGCTACCGCACCAACGTCGGCACGCTCCGGCGCGAGTCGGCGCCGGAGCTGCAGATGAACGAGGTCGGCCGCATCCACCTGCAGTGCTCGCGGCCGCTCGCCGCCGACGCCTACAAGAACAACCGCGGCACCGGCGCCTTCATCCTGATCGACCGGATGTCCAACGCCACGGTCGGCGCTGGCATGATCGTCGAGCGCAAGATCGCCAAGGACGCGCTCGCGCGCCGCAGCGACAGCCACGACGCGCGCAGCAACGTGCGCCTGCACGACAAGCGCAAGGTCACGCCGGACCAGCGCCGGTCGCGCCTCGGGCAGGACCCGTTCACGCTGTGGATCACCGGCCTCCCGCGCGCCGGCAAGTCCTCGCTCGCCTACGAGCTGGAGAGCCGGCTGTTCGAGCAGGAGAAGTTCGTGCAGGTGCTCGACGGCGAGATCCTGCGGATGGGTCTCAACCGCGACCTCGGCTTCAGCGGCGCCGACCGCTGGGAGAACCAGCGCCGCGCCGCCGAGCTGGCGGCGCTCAACAAGACCATGGGCGTCAGCACGATCGTCGCGCTGGTCTCGCCGCTCGGGTTCGAGCGCGACCAGGCCCGCGAGATCATCGGCGACGGCTTCCTCGAGGTCTTCTGCGACGCCCCGCTCGAGGTCTGCGAGGGCCGCGACGAGGACGGGCTCTACGCGCGCGCCCGCGCCGGCGAGATCGCCAACGTCACCGGCATCGACGCGCCCTACGAGGCGCCGCCGAACGCCGACCTCGTGCTCGACACGGACAAGGACACGCTCGAGGCCAACGTGCAGAAGGTCATCGACTTCCTGGCGGAGCGAGGCCTCCTCGGCCGCTGACCCGCGATGCCCCCCGTCATCGAAGCCCGCGGGCTCAGCAAGACCTACCGGCTCTACGGCAACCCGTACGGCCGGCTGCTCGGCCTGCTGCCCTGGAACCGTGAGCGCCGCTACTACAAGGAGGTCCCAGCACTCCAGGACGTGACGTTCGACGTCGCGCCGGGCGAGTGCGTGGGTCTGGTCGGCACCAACGGCGCGGGCAAGTCCACGCTGCTCAAGGTGCTCACCGGGACGACCTTCCCGACCGCCGGCCGCTACTCGGTCCGCGGGCGCGTCACGAGCCTGCTGGAGCTCGGCGCGGGCTTCCAGCGCAACTTCAGCGGGCGCGCGAACATCTACATGAACGCGGCGATGATGGGGTTCTCGCGCAAGGAGGCGAAGAAGAAGGTCGACGAGATCATCGAGTTCAGCGAGCTCGGCGAGTTCATCGACGCGCCGCTGCGGACCTACTCGTCGGGGATGAACGCGCGGCTCGGATTCAGCGTCGCCGTCTCGGCCGACCCGGACATGCTGATCCTCGACGAGATCCTCGCGGTCGGGGACATGAACTTCCGCAAGAAGTGCATCGACAAGATCCTCGACTACAAGCAGCGCGGCAAGTCGCTGTTCTTCTGCTCGCACTCGCTCTACGACGTGCGGCAGATCTGCGACCGCGCCGTGTGGCTGCGCAAGGGCCGCGTGCAGATGGTCGCCGACGCGGTCACCGTTTCTAACGAGTCCGCGACCAACGAGAACCGCATCGCCGAGCGATCCTGCTCCGGGTGCCAACAGGCCAACCGG
>CAZTQF010000205.1:0-5504 GCA_964615255.1 uncultured candidatus Brocadiaceae bacterium
TTCGTCTCCGCCGTTATAGTCCCGCTTTTCGGCGCAGAAATCCGGCTCCCAGCTGCCCAAAAAGATCGCCCTGTCCGGGGGCGGCTACTGCCTCTACGCGCCGCGATTCCCTCGATTCCTCGGGGAGCCGGGGTTCTGTGACGAGGCCAACATCGCCAGCGAGCTGGTGCCGTCGGTCTTCTGCCTGTCGTTCCTATCGGCCGGCAAGCCCGTCACGACGACGTGCGTCGGCTTCGAGATGGTCGACGGCTGCGCGGTGCTGACGCACCAGGGGGAGGGCCTGAAGGTCGTCGAGCGGCGCTACCTAACGACTGACGACCGCTTCGTCTGCGACGTGGAGCTCACCAACGACAGCAAGGAGGCCGCTGAGCTGACCGTCGTGCAGTGGACGACCACGGACGTCGAAGGCGAGCCGGTCAGCCACGAAGGCGACAGCTTCCGCATCCGCCGCGCGCTGAGCTCGGGCGGACGCCCGGCGGTGCCGACGGACGTGCTCTACTCGAGCCCCGACAGCAAGGGCGCGCGCTGCCTGCAGGCCTACTTCTGCGAGGGCGGCAGCGACCTGCCGGACTACGGCGAGACCCCTTGGTTCGACGCCGCGGGCCTGCAGACCCCCCGCGCCAAGCGTCCCGTCGAGAAGCCGAGCCCGATCATCGCAGGCTCGCGCTGCTACGCGGGCCTGTTCCGGCACGTGCCGCTCAAGGCCGGCGGCAGCGCGACGCACCGCTTCGAGGCCAACTTCGTCTTCAAGGGCAAGGGCGTCAACTTCCGCGCGCGCCGCCCGGACCCCAAGGACGAGAACGGCTTCAAGGCGTTCTGGGCGCAGACGCCGACCTTCGTCTGCGAGGACAAGGCGATGGAGCGCGTGGTCAACCACCGCTTCGAGTTGCTCTACCTGCTGCGTCAGCCGCACGGCGCGGGCCTGTTCTCGTCGCCGGGCTTCTGCGAGGGCAACGGCCACCTGCACGTGCCCTCGAGCTTCGCAGCACCCTCGATCATGCGCGAGGCGCGCTGGCTCCAGGACCCGAGCTACGCGCGCGGGCTGCTCAAGATGTTCTTCGACAACCTGCTGCACAACGGGCAGGTGCCTGGCCGCGTCTACATGGGCGGCACGGACTCGAACGACTTCTACCACGCCGACTGGGGCGGCGGCTTCGAGGCGCTCGACGCGATGCACAACGACAAGACGACCAAGAAGGCCGTCCTGATGGCGATGCAGCGCTACGTGAAGTGGGTCGGCAACAACCGCGACCCCGAGGGCAGCGGCCTGACGGACATCGTCAACCACTTCGAGTCGGGGCAGGAGTTCTCGCGCCGCTACACGGTCATCGACAACAAGGCCGACCGCGCGGAGGAGTTCAGCGAGCAGTTCCGGCTCAAGGGCATCGACGCGTCGGTGTTCCGCTACCGCCTCGTGAAGTGGCTCTACGAGGTCGCCGAGGAGATCCAGGAGAAGGCGATGGCCAACCGCTTCCAGGCGGAGGTCGAGGTGATCCTGGAGACCGTTCGCAGGAAGATGTGGGACGAGAAGTCCGGCATGTTCATGGACCTCGACCCCAAGAGCCGCCGCAAGACGAACGTCAAGGCGGCCGTCGGCTTCTACCCCCTGGCGACGGACATCCCGAACCAGAAGCAGGTCGACGCGATGGTCGACCTGATCTCGAGCCGCGACGAGTTCTGGGCGAAGTACCCGGTCCCGAGCATCGCGATGAGCGACTCGACCTTCGACGGCGCGGGTCGCTGGAAGGGCACCCGCAAGGGCTCGCCGTGGAACGGTCGCACGTGGCCGGTCGTCAACTCGCACATCCTCGAGGGCCTCACCTACTGGGCGGAGCGCGGCAACAAGAAGGCGCAGCGCCTCGCGCGCCAGCTGCTCGAGCGGACCGTGAAGATGATGAGCGGCGAGCTCGAGGGCCTGGAGCAGGCGACCTCGTTCGAGCACTACCACCCCGAGCACGGGCTGGGATCGCGTTACCGGGGCATCGACCTCAACCTCAACGCCTTCATGCTCGACAACATCTTCCGCATCGGCTGCGGCTTCGCGATCCGCTACGGCGAGGTCCAGGACGACCCGATCGGCGAGGCCTGCGACTTCAAGCTCAAGGGCATGCCGCTCGGCAACAAGCTGTTCGACGTCGAGCGCAAGAGCGGCAAGCTGAAGGTCTCGCCGCAGTAGCGCCGGCGCCGGAGGGCGCGCGCTCCGCTATGGTGGCGTCGTGACGACGATCGACGACATCCGCGCGGCCGCGCGGCGCATCGCCGGGCGCGTGCACCGCACGCCGGTGATGACCTCGGCGACGCTCGACCGAGAGCTCGGCGCGCGGCTGTTCGTGAAGTGCGAGAACCTGCAGAAGGTCGGCGCCTTCAAGGCGCGCGGGGCCTGCAACGCGGTGATGGCGCTGTCCGACGAGGAGGCGGCGCGCGGCGTGGTGACCCACAGCAGCGGCAACCACGCCGCCGCGCTCGCCTACGCGGCGCGCTCGCGCGGCGTGCCTGCCTTCGTGGTCATGCCCGACGCGGCCCCCGCCGTGAAGGTCGACGCTGTGCGCAGCTACGGCGCCGAGCTGCGCTTCTGTCCGGCCTCGGAGCGCGAGGCGACCTGCGAGGAGTGGCAGCGCGAGACCGGCGCTGTGCTGGTGCACCCGTTCGAGCACCCTGACGTGATCGCCGGTCAGGGGACCGCGGCGCTCGAGCTCCTCGAGCAGGCGCCGGACCTCGACGTGGTGATCACCCCGGTCGGGGGCGGCGGGCTCTGCGCTGCGACCGCGGTCGTCGTGCGGTCGCTGCTGCCGCGCGCGCGGATGCTGGCAGCCGAACCCGAAGCGGTCGACGACGCCGCGCGGTCGATGGCGACCGGGGTCCGACAGCCGCGCGTCGAGGGTCCGGAGACGCTCGCGGACGGCCTCTTGACGGGGCTCGGAGCGCCCAACTTCGAGCTCCTGCGAAGGCACGCCGTCGAGGTCGTGACCTGCGGCGAGGGGGCGATGATCGACGCGGCGCGTTTCTTCCTGCAGCGGATGAAGCTGGTGGTGGAGCCGAGCGGCGCGACCGTGCTCGCGTCGATCCGGGCCATCGCGGACGAGGTGCGCGGCGCGCGCGTCGGCATGATCGTCACCGGCGGCAACACCGACCTGCGCTGGCTGTGCGGCCCGGAGATGTGCCGCATGGCGACCAGCTAGGACGTGACTGCCGACAACACCGCGAAGCTCGCGCCGGCGAGCGCCGGCAGCGCGAGGACCCGCGCCACCGACCCGGGCGGCGCCGGTCGCCAGCGCCCATCTTCGACTTCGGGCGCGCCGGGCAGCGCCTCTGCCACGCAGCTCCGGCCGGCGTCGTCGTAGAGCACGTGACGCGCGACCTGCTCGTCGAAGTGCTCGGCGTCGTGGGAGCGCGCCTCGGCCGTCCGTTCTCGTCCCTGATGATCCAGGAAGCGGAACGTGAGCCGGTAGACCGGTCTGCCGTTGACCTGCGTACGCGTCGGGCGCTTCTCGGTCAGCAGCCCCCACGCTGAGTGGCCGCGCCGCAGCAGCGCGAGCCTGCGCGCGTTGGCGGCCACGCCGAACGCCAGCAGACCGAAGCCGACCAGCGGAAACAGCGCGGGGAAGGCGGCCCACGCGGGGAACGGGCGCTCGCGCATCCCGGGGATCCGGGCCAGCGCCGGCGCGCTCGCGGGCGCCTCGAACGCGACCGCGGCGCCGACCGCGGGCCCGGGGGCGTCGCAGTAGGAGGCGGCCTCGAGCGCCCGGCCCTCGGCCTCGTAGCCGAACGTGATCCGATGGATCCGTCGGCCGTTGGTGCGTGACGAGGTGGGCTCGTTGGCGAGCACCTCGGCAGGCCCGCCGATCAGGTCGCCAGCGAATCGCCACGACGTCAGCAGCGTCGAGTTGCGGACGAAGATCGCAGCGGTGGAGCCGCTGATCGTGATCACGAGCCACGCGGTCATGACCAGGTAGCCGCCGAGCAGGACGCGCGCGGCGAGCGTCCACGGGACGGCGCGCGGCGGCGGCTCCAGGCTGGGTCTCACGCCGCGCCGGCGTCGCGGCGCCGCCAGTCGTGGAACCGGTGCACGGTCAGCGCCGCGGCGAACACCGGCACGATCAGGTTGACCAGCGGCAGCGTCATCAGGAACGCGAGCAGCGCGCCGGTCAGCATGCTCTCGCCGCCGTGGCGCCGCCGCAGGTCCTTCGTCTCGCGCGGCGTGAGCCGACGCAGCGCGACCAGCTCGACGTACTCGCGGCCGATCAGGTAGCCGTTCATCGCGATCCACGCGATCGCGTAGACGGGCGGGAAGAACAGCAGGAACAGCAGCAGCACGTTGCCGATGACCATCGCGCCGAGGTAGCTGATCGCTACGCCGACGCCCTGGAGGATCGTGATGCCTTGGGCCTTGGGGAGGTCGGGGTAGTGCTGCTTCTCGACCACCTTGCAGACATGGTCGAGGAACAGCGCGACGAAGACGCTGGCCACGATCGGGAACAGAAACCAAGCGATCACGAGGGTGGCGAGGCCCTCGAGCACGCCGAGCCAGTCCAGCTCGGCGCCGCTCGGCCAGGCCCACGACAACAAGGCGTCGATGCCGAACCAGACGCCGACGAAGGTGAGCGCGCTCAGGATCGCGCAGAGGCCGAGTACGCCCAGGATCGGACCCGTGAACAGCTGCGCCAGCGCCAGGGAGATCGCGCGCCCCATGTCAGCCGGCGCTCCCGACCAGCGCCTCGAGCGCGGCGCGCTCCTTGGGGACCTCCGCCGAGAGCACGTCGTGGCCGGTCTTGGTGCACATCACGTCGTCCTCGATGCGGACGCCGCCGAAGCCGCGCTTGCCGTTCATCTGCAGGAACTTCTCGGCGGCGGCGAAGTCGACCTGGCCTCGGAAGCGCTTGCGCAGGGCCGGGTCGTGCAGGATCGGCGGCACGAAGTAGACGCCCGGCTCGATCGTGACGCACATGCCGGGCGCCATGTCGACGTCGAGGCGCAGGAACGCGGCGCCGAACTGGGTGCTGCGCTCGCGGCCCGGCGGGTAGTGGATCAGGTCGCCGAACCCCTCCATGTCGTGCACGTCGAGGCCGATCAGGTGGCCGACGCCGTGCGGGAAGAACACCGCGTGCGCGCCGCTCTCGACCAGCGCGTCGGCGTCGCCGTGCATCAGGCCGAGCTGCGAGAGGCCGTCGGCCAGGACGCGCGCGGAAGCGAGGTGCAGGTCGCGGTAGCGAACGCCGGGTCGGATCATGGCGATCGAGGTCTCTTCTGCGGCCAGCACGACGTCGTAGATGTCGCGCTGCGCGGGCGAGAAGCGGCCGTTGGCGGGCCAGGTCCTGGTGACGTCGCCGCAGTAGCCGGACGGCAGCTCGGCGCCGGCGTCGAGCAGCACGAGGTCGCCGCTCTTCACCGTGTTGCTGTGGTCGTGGTTGTGCAGCACCTCGCCGCGCACGCTGAGGATCGTGCCGTACGCAGGCACGCAGCCGTGCTTGACGAAGGTCCCCTCGACGTGGCCGACGAGCTCCTGT
>CAZTQF010000206.1:0-5499 GCA_964615255.1 uncultured candidatus Brocadiaceae bacterium
AGCAGCGCCAGCAGCTCGCGGGTCGCCGACTCGGTGCCAGCCAGTACCTCGTGGCCGCCAAGGTGGATGCTGTAGTCGCAGAAGAACTCGTGCCCCCGGTCCCGGAGTCCCTGCAGCGTCGCGTCGACCGCGACGCGGAGCGTCACGTTGGTGCGCCAGTCCTCGCCGACCGTCGTCATCAGCACCTGCCCGCCCTTCACCTGCTTTTGCAGCGCCGCCATGGTCGCGACGAGGCGCCAGCCGCTGGTCGGGTCGAGCGCGCCGCTGGCGGGCAGCGCCGTGTACCAGCCCAGCGAGTTGCCGGCGACGGCGATCACGTGGTAGCGCTCCCGCAGCTGCTCGACGTGCGCCATCGTCCCGAAGTAGATCAGCTCGGCGGCGTTCTCGCCGTCGAGGTGCAGGCTCGGGCGGAAGCGGTCCGCGCCGTCCACCTCGGTGATCGGCGGGCGCCCGCGCTCCTGGCGCGCGCGGTCCGAGGCGGCCAACGCGTCGGCGACCGGGCCGGGCTGCAGCGTCCGGTTGACGAAGCCGAGCTCGGCCTTGGTGTAGGAGCCGCGGCCGGGACAGAACAACACGGCGGTCTGCTTGCTCATCGCGTCACGTCCTCTCTGCAGAGCTCGTCGGCCGCGCGCTCGATGTCGGGCTCCTGGACGAGCACCAGGTTGGCCGCCGCGGCGAGGGGCACGTAGCTGTCGTGGGCCGCGACGCGGCGGAGCAGGCAGCCCCGCAAGGCGGGGTCCTGGCTCAGCTCGGTCAGGAGCATCGGGCTCGGGCCGCCGTGGTTCGCGCGGCACTCGTCGACGATCAGGCACCTGCCCGTCGCCGCGACGTGACGCTTCACCTCGTCGGTGGCCAGCGGCATCAGCCACCGCAGGTCGATCACGCGCGCGCGGATCCCGCGGGCGCGCAGGCGGCGCTGGACGCGCAGGCTCATCCAGACGCCGTTGCCGTAGCTGACGATCGTCAGCTGGTCGTCGTCGGTGGCGTCGTAGACCCGCGGCGCTCCGAACGGCATGACCTCTGCTGGGGGCGGGTAGCCGAACTGCCACGCGCCGTCGCCGGGCTCGTGCAGGTCTTTTTGCATGTAGAGGGCGATGGGCTCCAGACAGACGCAGACCTTGCCGTGGTCGTGCGCGAGCGAGGCCATGGTGCGCAGCATCGTGGTCGCGTCGTCTGCGCGGGACGGCACGCCGAGGACGATGCCGGGGATGTCGAGCAGCGCGCCGATCGAGTTGTCGTTGTGGAAGTGGCCGCCGAAGCCCTTCTGGTAGGCGAGCCCGGCGATCCGCAGGACCATCGGGTTCTGAAAGCTCGTGGTCTGTCCCGGCAGGTCCTTGTGGCGCTTGCCGGTGCTGAAGAACTGCAGCGACGCGGCCTCTCCGCGCAGCTGGTCGATCGCGTTGTGCAGGTAGGCCAGGTACTGCACTTCGGGGAACGGCAGGCAGCCGGCCTGGGCCATGCCCTGCGCGAGGCCGAGGATGGTGGTCTCGTCGAGGATCGTGTTGAAGACGCGCCCGCCGCCGAACTGCTCGTAGAGCCCTTTGGTGGCGTGGTAGACGCCGCCCTTGCGCGCCACGTCCTCGCCGAACAGCAGCGCGTTGGGGTAGGCGGCGAACAGGTCCGTCAGCGCCTGCGGGATGCGGTAGGCGAGGTGGCGGCCGCGGCCGTCCTCCTCGGGCAGGCGGCCTCCGAAGGCCTTGACGCGCTGGTCGCGGTCGGCGACGCGCACCGCGCACGCACCCTTGTCAGGCAGCGCGAGCGGCGCCACCACCTGCTCGACGGTCACGAGCTTGGGGCGCGCGCTCGCCTCTTCGGCGGCCCTGCGAAGCCGGCGGTCGGTGTCCTCGTAGAGCGCGGTGATCCCTTCGCGGCTGATGGCGCCGCTGGTCAGCAGCAGGTCGACGAAGGCCAGCAACGGGTCGCGCGCTTCGTTGGCCTCGATGTGTTCGGGCCGCATGTAGTTGGTCTCGACGTCCGAGCCGGCGTGGCCCATCAGCCGGACGGTCTTGGTGTGCAGGAACGCGGGCTTGCGCTGGCTGCGCACGTAGTCGATCGCCTGCTGCGCGGTGTTCCAGACCCCGGGGAAGTCCTGGCTGTCGCACGCGAAGTACCGGATGCCGGGCCGCTGCCGCATCATCTGCTCGACGTAGTCGTCGGGGGTACGAACCGAGATCCCGATCCCGTTGTCTTCACAGGCGAACAGGATCGGGCAGGGCTGCTTGTGCAGCACGGCTGCGCCCGCGCTGTGCAGTCCCGCCTGCGCGGTCGCGTGGTTCATCGACGCGTCGCCGAAGCTGCAATAGACGATCGAGTCGTGCGGCACGCCGTGCGCAGGCTTGATGCCCAGCCGCTCCAGGCGCTGCAGGGCCATCGCGAACCCGAGCGCCTTGGGCAGGTGGCTCGCGATCGTGCTGGTCTGCGGCGGCACGTGCATCGACGCCGAGCCGAGCACCTTGTGACGGCCACCGCTGATCGGGTCCTCGGCCGACGCGCAGAAGCTGAGCATCGCGTCGAACAACGGCGTCTCGCCTCGACCCTTCCGCAGCCGCGCGGCCATGAAGGCGCCGCTGCGGTAGTGCAGGAACGCCGTGTCCGTCGCGCGCGTCAGCTCTCCGAGGATCGCGTTCGCCTCGTGCCCGGAGCTGCCGATCGTGTAGTAGCTGATGCCTTTGTCTTTCAGCTCGCGCGACAGCAGGTCCTGCAGGCGCGACTGAATCGCGGACTCGAAGATCGCCACGGCCTGTCGGCGGGACATCGGGGAGTGCGGCGCGATCGGGGCGTCCATCGGCCCGGCCTTGGAAGGGTCGGGGCCTGGGTGCGTGCGCAGCAGCTGCTGCAGGCGCTCGGTGACGGGGCCTTCGCGGCGGATCGGCATGACGCGGTGCGAGCTTACGCATGTCGCGTCACGCGGCCACCGCCTTACGATCTCCCCATGCAGCTCGATGAGCGGATGCAGCAATTCCTCGAGAGCCTGGGCCTCGAGCGCCCGCCGGAAGGCGTCCGCGGCCCGCTGCTCGGCTGCTGGCACGCGCTCCGCGGCAGCTGGGACGCTGCCCATGACGCGGTGCAGTCCGACACCGAGCAGGACGCTTGGGTGCACGCCGCCCTGCACCGCGAAGAGGGCGACGACGCGAACGCGGCCTACTGGTATCGACAGGCGGGGCGGGGCGTAGCGGTGGGTGCCCCTCGTCGTGAGTACCTCGCGATCGCCGCGGCCTTGCTGGCGTGACGGCGTCTCTTCGCCGCGGCGCTAGTAGCATCACGCGGATGAGAGACGTCTGCACGCTCGCCGTCTGCGCGGCCCTGTCCATGGCGGCGCGCGCCCAGTGCCCGCTGCAGTTGTCGCCCGTCGCGCAGCTCAGCGGCGGCGTCAACGGCGTCGCGAGCGCAGCGGGCGTCACCTACGTCACCGGCTACGCGTCCCAGCTCTCGTCGCCGACCTGGGGGGGCTTCGCGCGCGCGAACGGCTCGACCTGGGCCGAGGTCGACGGCGGCCTCAAGGGCGCGCCGTCCTGGTCGACGTTTCCGCCGATCCCGTTCGGCGCTGCGGTCGAGGCGCTCAACGACGGCACGGCCACCGTCGTAGTCGGCGGTCAGTTCGTCTACGCCGGGACCGTCGCGGCCAACGGCTTGGCGCTCTACGACGGCGCGGCCTGGTCCGCGATGGGCGCAGGCGTCAACGGCGTCGTGCGCGCGCTGGCGGCCGACCGTCAGGGAGGCGTCTTCGCCGGCGGCGCCTTCACGACGGTCGACGGCGTCGCGGCCAACCGCGTCGCCCACTGGGACGGCAGCCAGTGGACGGCGCTCGGCTCGGGCGTGGCCACACCGGGCGGCGTCGTGTTCGGCATGACCGTCACGAACAGCGGCGACCTCGTGATCGTAGGCAGCTTCCAAGCGGTCGGCGGCGTCGCGGCGCCCGGGATCGCCCGCTGGGACGGCGCGGCGTGGCACGCGCTCCAAGGCGTCGCGCTCGCGCCCTCCTTCGGCTACGCGGTCGCCGGCGCGCCGAACGGCGACCTGTTCGTCGGCGGCGCGGTGCAGGTCGGGCCGACGCCGGCGTCGGTGGCCCGCTGGGACGGCGCGTCGTGGAGCGCGCTGCTGCCGCCGACGTTCCTGCCGCCGCGCGCGCTCGAGATCCTGCCGGACGGCAGCCTCGTGGTGCAGACCTCCTCTGGGCTGTCACGCTGGCGGGACGGTTCGTTCTCGGTCGTCACCACCGTCAGCGGGCAGGTGACGGCGATCGACGCCAACGACCGTGGCCAGCTGCACCTCGGCGGCAGCTTCGCGAACGTGGGCGGAGTCTTCACGAGCAACGTCGCGCGGCTGCAGGCTGCCTGCCCGGCGACGGCGGCGCCGTTTGGCCCCGGCTGCGCGTGGTCGGGCGGAGCCGCGTCCCTGCAGGTGGACGCGCCGGCGTGGCTCGGCGGCACCTACCGCGCCCGCGCGGACGGGCTGCCGCCCCACGCGGTGGCGGCCAGCGTCTACGGCCTCACCCCGCAGGTCGCGCCGCTCTGGAACCTGCTGCCGATGACGACCCCCGGCTGCCTCACCTACACGAGCGCGGACTTCGTCGCGCTGGCCGCTGCTGCCGGCGGGGCCCTCGTCACCGAGCAGGACCTGCCGAATGCCCCGAGCCTCGTCGGCGCGTCGCTCTACCACCAGCTGGTGGTGTTCGAGCTCGACGCCACCGGCGCGTGCGTCAGCGTCAGCGCGAGCAACGCGCTCGAGCTGACCCTGGGCGTGTTCTGAGCGGCCGGGCTACCCAGGATCCGAGAGCCCGTAGCGCTCGGCCAGCACCGCCCCGTGGTGCAGGTCGTGCCCGAGCACGATCCAGGGCAGCGACGCGACGGTGAACGCAGCGCCGTTGGCGACGCCGCGCGCGGCCCACGCGCCTCCGTCGAAGCCCTCGAACAGCGTCAACGTGGCCGCGCGCACCGACGCATACTCGGCCACGATCGAGGCGAGCGTGCGCGAGGCGCTGCCGTCGTGCGCGGCGTAGGCGTTTTCGTCGAAGCCCGGCAGGTCCTGTTGATCACCCCGCGCTGCGCACATCGCGCGGTAACAGAACATGCGCTCGCCGTCCGCGATGTGGAGCAGCAGCCGCTTCACCGACCACTTGCCCTCGGCGTACGCGTAGTCGCCCATGTCCTCGCGCGCGCCGCCGAGCACGGCGGCGGTCCGCGCGCCCTGCGCCCGCAGCCCTCGCAGGACGTCTCCGTCGGGCACGCGCGCGACGTAGCCGGCGAAGAACTCCGGGTAGTCGCCCGGTCGGGGTCTGGAGATCATGTCCTCATCCTCGTGGAGCGCGCTCAGGAGCGGGCGGCAGGGTCTTGGTGGTAGTAGTCGCGCAGCAGGCCGTAGAGGGCTCCGTGGCGTCGCTGGAGCTGGGCGCTCTTCTCGAAGAAGCACTCGGTCGCGACCGCGAAGAACTCCGCCTCCGAGGTGGCGCGCGAGGAGTTCGGCGACCACACGATCACCGAGGAGGAGCTGTACAGCCAG
>CAZTQF010000207.1:0-5475 GCA_964615255.1 uncultured candidatus Brocadiaceae bacterium
GGTGTGCCCGGCGTGGCCGCGGCGCGCGCCGGCGCGTCGGTGACGCTTGCCGATCTCAAGCAGGACGCGCTGGCGTTCGCGGCCTGGAACGCGCGCAACCAGCCGGGCGCGGACAGCGAAACGGCCGTCGTGCAGATCGACTGGTCCCAGGCCACGATAGCGGGCGCGTTCGACCTGGTGGTCATGTCGGACGTGAGCTACCGCGAGCGGCACCATGAGCCGCTGCGCGCGCACCTCCGCGAGGTGCTGGCGCCGGGCGGCGTCGCGCTGCACGCCGACCCGCTGCGCGAGCTCGCGACGGCGTTCCTCTCCAGCCTCGCCGACGAATACGTGACGGCGTGCTGGACACGTCCTACGGTCATCCAGGATCGTCGTGCCGACGTGCGGTTGACGCTGATCGCGCGCGAGGCGGCCGCGCTGGACGCGGCGGTCTGCCGATTCGGCGAATCTTCGGCGCGCGGCGCGTATCGCGACGGCGGCGGAGCGCCGCCTGCTTGATCCGCTCAGACCCCGATGGCTGTCGAACTGCGAAACGTCACGATCCGCTACGGCGACTTCACCGCCGTCGAGGACCTCTCGGTGACCTTCGAGCAGGGCTCGGACGCCCTGCTCGGCCGCAACGGCGCGGGCAAGAGCTCGGTGCTGAAGTCCCTGCTCGGGCTCGTCACTCCCGTCGCGGGCACGATGCGCTTCGCGGCGCTGCCTGAGGGCGCGTCGCCGGCCGAGATTCGCGGCTACGTCGGCTACATGCCCGAGCGGGACGCGCACCTGCCGCAGTCCTCGGCGTTCGACATGGTCAGCTTGCTGGGGATGCTCAGCGGCCTGCCCAGGCGCGACGCCTGGCGGCGCGCGCACGAAGTCCTCTATCTGGTCGGGCTCGAGGAGCAGCGCTACCGGCCGGTCTCGGGTTACAGCGCCGGCATGCGGCAGAAGGCCAAGCTGGCGTCGGCGCTGGTGCACGACCCGCAGGTGCTGTTCCTGGACGAGCCGACCAACGGCCTCGACCCCGGGGGCCGTCGGGAGATGCTGGACCTCGTCCGGCAGTTGAGCCGCGACCTGGGCAAGTCCGTGGTCTTCTCGACGCACATCCTGCAGGACGTCGAAGCCGTCTGCGATTCGGCGGTGGTGATGGAGCGCGGCCGCGTCGCGGCGCAGGGCGACCTCAAGACGCTGACCGCAGGGGTGGAGCGCGAGTTTCGGCTCCGGGTCGAACCCTCGGACTGTGACCTCCTCGCGGCGTTGAGCCCGCTGGGGCGCGCGGAGTCGCTGGGTGACGGCCGCTACGCGATCTGGCTCGCCGAGGACGCGACGACCAACGGTGTGTTCGAGGCCGCCCGCGCGCTCGGCGTGAACGTGCGCAGCCTCACGCTGCAGCGCCGGACGCTCGAGGAGGTCTTCTTGTCGGCGGTGCGGCCCGGCGAGCCGGTCGCGGAGGCGCAGCCGTGAGCCAGGCGCTGCACTACCGCCCGCTGCAGTGTGAGCGGGTCTCCGGCCTCGCGCGGCTGTGGCCCTTGGCGCGGCAGGAGATGACGACGCTCTTCCGCACCAGGTGGGGCGTCGCCCTCTACTTCGTGTGCCTGTTCCCGTCGCTCGGCCGCCTCGTGATGCTGCTCATCATGTTCGGCGTCGTCGACTTCGGCCCGCGCGCGCTCCGCGAGCGCATGACCGAGAACCTGCCGCCCGAGCTCGACCACATCAACCCCGCGCGGGCGGCGTTCTACTTCGAGACCGCGCTCAGCACGATGCCGGGCATGGTCTTCTTCTTGATGTTGACCTCGATGGTGGTGGCGCGCTGCATCGCGCGCGACCGCGCGACCAACGGCCTCGAGCTCTACTGGACGCGGGGCATCTCGCCTTGGGGCTATGTGTTGGGCAAGTGGTTCGGCGGCTTCTTGCTCACCGCCTCGATGACGGTGCTGATGCCGCTGTTGCTCTGGCTCGCCGCGTGGTTCCTCGCCCCGGACGCGAGCGTGTTGACGGCGACGGCCGGCCAGTTCTTCGCCGGCTTGTTGGGCCTGTTGTTGATGACCGCGATCTGGACGGCGATCGGCACGCTGATCAGCGCGATCGCGGGATCGGCAAACCTCGCGATGGTGCTCTGGGCGATGCTGATCGTCGGCAGCTCGGCGGTCGCATTCGTGTTGTCGCGCGTGCTCGGAGAGCCCGAGCTGCAGTCCTGCCTGTCGTTCTGGGACGCCGGTCGGGTCGTGGTGCGAGACCTCGCGTCGATGCCGCAGCGCGATGTGTCCGTGGTCGGTGCCTACGTGATGCTGGCCGCGCTCGTTGCGGCGCTGGTGACGATGGCGCGACGACGAATGCGCGTCGTGGAGGCGCTGCAGTGAGCGAAGCCCGGCCGATCCTGGAGTTCGACGGCGTCACCAAGTGGTACGGCTCGGTCGCGGCGCTGCTCGACGTGTCATTCGACGTCCGCACCGACGTCGTCGGGCTCGTCGGGAAGAACGGCGTCGGCAAGTCGACCTTGATGAAGCTCGCCGTTGGGCTGCTCGCGCCGAGCCAGGGCCAGGTGCGCGTCTGCGGCGCACAGGCGCAGACGCTCGACGCGCGCGCCCGCATCGGCTTCTGCCCGGACTTCGACCGGCTCTACGAGCCGTTGTCGGGGGTCGAGTTCGTGGCGTGGATGCTCAGATACCACGGCTTCTCTCGCGCGGCGGCGCGGCGGCGCGCCGAAGAGGTGCTGGCAGAGCTGGGCCTCGAGGAGAACATGCACCGGCGGATCCGCGAGTACAGCAAGGGCATGCGCCAGCGCGTGCGGCTCGGCCAGGCGCTCGCCCATGGGCCGAGCTTCGTGCTCCTGGACGAGCCCATGACCGGCCTGGACCCCGTGGCGCGCGCCGACCTCTCCGAGCACATCCGCGCGCTGCCAGCGCGCGGGGTCGGTGTGTTGGTCTCGAGCCACGTGCTGCACGAGCTCGAGGCGGTCGTCGACCGCGTCGTGTTGGTGCACCAGGGCCGGCTGCTCGCGCAGGGGCGGATCGGCGAGCTGCGCGAGCGGATGCCCGACCGCCCGCACCGCCTGCGCCTGCGCGCGTCCGAGCTGCGCGCGCTCGCGGCCGAGCTCGCGCAGTGGACGCCGGTCGAGGGCGTGGCCGTACGCGAGGACGCGCTGGAGGTCTCGCTGCTGGGGCAGCGCGACTTCTACGAGCGCCTGACCGCGCTCGGCGCAGGCTGGCCGGGAGGGCTGCACGAGATCACCCCGCTCGACGACGACCTCGCCGCCGTGTTCGGCTACCTGGTGGAGTGACGCCATGACGACGACGGAAGCAAGCGGGGCTACTCCGGCCCGACCAGGAATGCTCGGCACCGCGCTGGAGTCGGCGCGGCAGACGCTCTGGATGCTCCGCTACCGGCGCGTGCTGTGGATCGTGCCGCTGGCGCTCGTGCTCCTGTTCCTGTTCGCGCTCGTCGTGTCCGGCCGCGCCCGGGGGTCGATCGACGGCGCGCACCTGACGTGCGTGCTGGCGTGGTGGGGACTCGGGACCGTGCTGGTTCCCTGGGCCACCCTCTACCTCGGCGTGCAGGCCGTGCACGGCGAGCTCGAGGACCGCACGAGCCAGTATCTGTTCCTCCGACCGGTGCGACGGCTCCCGCTCCTGCTTGGCAAGTGGTTGGCCGTCTCGCTGGTCTCCGCCTTGATCGGCTGCGCGGGCGTCGTCGCGCTGTTCTTGGGCGTCGGCGCGCGCCCGGACATGTGGTCGGACGGCCTCGACCCGAGCCTGATCGGCACGTACGCGCTGGTCTTGACGATGGGCGCGTTCGCCTACGCCGCCGCCGCCGCTCTGTTCGCCGCGACCTTCCGGCGGCCGCTCGCGTGGGCTGCGTTCTTCGTGGTCGGCGTCCAGATGCTCGCGGCCAACCTGCCGGTGTCGGCGGGCATGCGGCGGCTGACGATCACCGACCCGCTCCGACGGGTGCTGCTCGACCAGCTGGAGCCGACGCGACGGCTCGCCGAGGACCTCTGGCCCGCCGAGCGCGCCGAGGCGCGCGAGCTCGACGACCTGCCCGCGTCGCTCACGCTGCAAGCGGGCAGCCCGCTCGTGGACCTGATCACGTTCGTGGTGGTGTGCCTCGCGTTCGCGTCCTGGCGCTACTCCCGGACCGAGTACGAATCCAGGAGTCGGGATTGAGCAGCGCGTCGTCGCTGCCAGGGGCGAGCCTGCTCCTGCCCGAGGATGCGCAGGAACACGCGTCCTTGCTCTCCCAGATCCGCTGGTTCAATCGGCTGCGCCTCGTCGTCGCGGCGGGCGTCATCTGGCTCTCGGCGCTCGCCGCGCACGCCTTCGAGCTGGTCGACGACCCGCGGCCGCTGTATCTGCTCGCGGCGGCGATCGTCGGCGTCGACGGCGCCTACCTCGCCGCCTACGGTCGGCTGCAGCAGCGCTCGCTGAAGACCGTGCGGCGCCACGTCTACCTGCAGATCGCGGTGGACCTCCTGATCCTGACCGCGCTGCTTCACTTCGCGGGCGGAATCACCAACCCGCTGGCGCTGTTCTACCTGTTCCACGCGTTCATCGCGGCGCTGGTCTTGTCCGTGCGCGCCGCGGTCGTCGTCGCGGCGGCGAGCACGCTGCTGCTGGTGCTGCTCGGGCTGTTCGAGCGGGCCGGCTGGATCCCGCACCACGCGCTGGGGATCGGCATGTTCGACCTCTTCGAGGTCGAGCCGCTCGGGCTCTGGCTGCTGCTCTTCTCCTACGCCACCACCCTCGCCTTCTCGATCTACTTCGTCGCGACGGTGCTCTCCCAGCTCGGGCTGCAGGAGCGTGAGCTGGTGCGCCTCGGCCGCCACCTCGCGCTGAGCGAGAAGCTCGCGTCTGTCGGCACGCTCGCCGCAGGCGTCAGCCACGAGATCAACAACCCGATAGGGGTCATCAAGAACAAGGTTCAGATCCTGCGCTACCGCGTCGAGGACGGTGACGGCAAGGACACCCTGTTGGCCGAGCTCGACGTCGTCGACAAGCACACGCGGCGGATCTCGAAGATCACCGACGGCCTGCTCCAGTTCAGCCGCGAGACGCCGTTCGAGCTGCGCTCGCTCGAGCTGCCGGCGCTGCTGCGCGAGGCCGAAGACCTCGTCCGCGTGCCCTTTCGCCAGGCAGAGGTCGAGCTCGCGCTGCAGACCGATCTCCCCGAGGGAGCGTCCGTCGCCGGGTCGAGCAACCACCTGCTGCAGGTGCTCATCAACATCCTCCTCAACGCAAAGGACGCGTCACGGCCGGGCGGGGTCGTCCAGCTGCAGGCGGCCGTGCGGGGCAACGACGTGGCGATCGAGGTCCGGGACTTCGGCAGCGGGATCGAGGCCGGGCTGCTCGAGAAGATCTTCGACCCGTTCTTCACGACCAAGGACGTCGACAAGGGCACGGGGCTCGGGCTCGCGATCAGCCACGGGATCGTCGAGCGGCACGACGGCCGGATCGAGGTCGCCAGTGAGGTCGGCTGCGGGACGTGCTTCTCGATCCT
>CAZTQF010000208.1:0-5448 GCA_964615255.1 uncultured candidatus Brocadiaceae bacterium
CGAGGCGGGACGCGAAAGGCGCTGGTGCCCGTGTCCGCCGCACGCATCGTCGCTAGCATACTCGCCTCCGAAACGCACCGTCGTCGGCACCGCGGGGTTCCCCTTGGGGCCGGGGACGTGTTCTTCCGATCGAGACAACAGAGAGAAGTATGGGTCGACCCGTCATCGTCAGCGCCTGCCGCACCGCCATCGCGAAGTTCCAGGGCGCGCTCGCGCCGCTCTCAGCGCCCACGCTGGGCGGCCTCGCCGTCGCCGAAGCGCTGAACCGGAGCGGCGTCCCGGCCGAGCAGGTCGACGAGGTGCTGATGGGCAACGTGCTCCAGGCAGGCCTCGGTCAGAACCCGGCCCGTCAAGCGCAGCTGGCAGCCGGGATCCCGCAAAGCCAGGCGGCCGTGACGATCAACAAGGTCTGCGGCTCCGGGCTGAAGACCGTGATGCTGGCGGCGCAGGCCATCAAGGCAGGGGACCTGAAGTGCGCGGTCGCCGGCGGCATGGAGTCGATGACCAACACGCCCTACCTGCTGCCCAAGGCGCGCGCTGGCGCGCGCCTCGGCCACACCCAGGCGCTCGACGGCATCGTCTGGGACGGCCTGTGGGACCACTACAACGACTTCCACATGGGCAACACGGGCGAGCTCGTGGCCGAGAAATACGGCGTGAGTCGTGAGGAGCAGGACGCCTACGCCGCGGACAGCCACCGCAAGGCGGTCGCAGCCCAAGAGGCCGGCGCGTTCGACGCCGAGATCTTCGCCGTCGAGGTGCCGCAGCGCCGCAAGGACACGGTCCGGTTCTGCAAGGACGACGGCCCGCGCGCGGACTCGACGGCCGAGGCGCTGGCCAAGCTCCGGCCGGCCTTCAAGCGCGAGGGCGGCACGGTGACCGCGGGCAACGCGAGCTCGATCAACGACGGCGCCGCCGCGACGGTGGTCTGTGACGAGGAGTTCGCGGACGCGCACGGGCTGACCAAGCTCGCGCGCATCACCGGTTACGCGACCGGCGGCCTCGCGCCCGAGTGGGTGATGATGGCCCCCGAGGTCGCCACCAAGAAGCTGTGCGCGCTGCTCGGCGTGGGCGTCGGTGACTTCGACCTCGTCGAGATGAACGAGGCGTTCTCCGTGCAGATGGTCGCGCTGCAGCGCGAGCTGAAGGCGGACCCGGCGAAGTGGAACGTGCACGGCGGCGCCGTCGCGCTCGGCCACCCGATCGGGTGCTCCGGCACGCGCGTCCTGGTCACGCTGCTGCACGCGCTGCAGCGCCACGACAAGACCACCGGCATAGCCGGCCTGTGCCTCGGCGGCGGCAACGCCGTCGTGATGGGCGTCGAGCGACTGTGAGTCAACCCCGCAAGATCCATGACTGAAACCAACCTCCCCGAGGCGGTGGCCGTAATCGGCGCCGGCACCATGGGCAACGGCATCGCGCAGGTGTTCGCCCAGAACGGCGTCGAGACCCACCTGATCGACGTCGACCCGCAGGGCCTCGAGCGCGGCGTCGCCAGCATCCACAAGAGCCTCGGCAAGTTCGTCGAGAAAGGCAAGCTGAGCGCGGAGGACGCCGAGGCGACCAAGGCGCGCCTGCACGCGTCGACGGAGATGGACCCGCTGGGCGGCGTGCAGCTGTGCGTCGAAGCGATCACCGAGAACCTCGAGATCAAGTCCCGCGTGTTCGACGCCGCCGACTCGCGCCTGCCCGAGGGCGCGGTCCTGGCCAGCAACACGTCGTCGATCTCGATCACCGTGCTGGCGGCGAAGACCCAGCGCGCCGACCGCGTCATCGGAATGCACTTCATGAACCCGGTGCCGCTGATGAAGCTCGTCGAGGTCATCCGCGGCAACGACACGTCGGACGCGACCTGCGAGCAGGTGGTCGGCTGGGCGCAGGCGCTCGGCAAGATCCCGGTGATGGCCAACGACTACCCGGGCTTCGTCGCCAACCGCATCCTGATGCCGATGATCAACGAGGCCGCGTTCGCCCTGATGGAGGGCGTCGCGGAGCGCGAGGCGATCGACGAGATCATGAAGCTCGGCATGAACCACCCGATGGGCCCGCTGACGCTCGCCGACTTCATCGGCCTCGACGTCTGCGTCTCGATCCTCGACGTGCTCAAGGACGGCCTCGGCGACGACAAGTACCGCGCGTGCCCGCTGATGCGCAGGCTCGTCGCGGCCGGCCACCTCGGCCGCAAGACCGGCAAGGGCTTCTACGACTACAGCAGGTAACCAGCATGACGACGACCAGCACGGGCGAGAGCGCGCAGGTCTCCGACTTCCGGCTGACGCCGGAGCTCAAGGAGTTCCAGCAGACCATCCGCGACTACTGTCGCGAGCACCTCGGGGACGCCGCCGCCTACGACCGCGAGACCAGGTTCCCCGCGGAGGCCGTCGCGGCCGCCGCGAAGCAGGGCCTGCTCTGCACGACCGTCGCCAAGGAGTACGGCGGGACGGACCTCGGCAACCTCGCCAGCTGCGTGATGCTCGAGGAGATCAACGCGGTCTGCGTCTCGACCGGCGTGACGATCAGCGTGCACAACTCGCTGGTCAACTCGCTGCTGGGCAAGTGGTGCACCGAGGAGCAGAAGCAGCGCTGGTTCCCGAAGATGGTCACCGGCGAGTGGCTCGGCGCCTACTGCCTGAGCGAGGCGTTCTCGGGCTCGGACGCCGCGGCGCTCCGCTGCGAGGCCAAGCGGGACGGTGACCACTACGTCATCAACGGCGCCAAGCTGTGGATCACCACCGGCAGCGAGGCGGACCTGTTCGTGGTCTTCGCGCGCACCGGCGAGGACCGGGTCAAGGGCATCTCGGCGTTCGTGGTCGAGGGCTCCCTGCCGGGCGTCAGCGTCGGCAAGAAGGAGCGCAAGCTCGGCCTGAAGGGCTCACCGACGACCGAGATCGTGCTCGAAGACGTGCGCGTGCCGGCGGACTGCCTGCTCGGCGAAGAGGGCGAGGGGTTCACCATCGCGCTCGACACGCTCGACGGCGGCCGCCTCGGCATCGCCTCGCAGGCGCTCGGCATCGCGCGCGCGGCCGTCGACCTGATCAAGGAGCACCTCGGCGCGCAGGTCGACCACAAGGGGCGTCCCAACGCCTCGCAGCCCGACCAGTGGCAGCTCGCGGACCTCGCGGCGGACCTCGACGCCTACCGGCTGCTCACCTGGCGCGCCGCGGTGATGCGCGACAACGGCGAGCGGTGCGGGACCGAGAGCGCGATGGCCAAGTCTTGCAGCTCGCGCCTCGCGAACCGCGCCGCGCGCGCGGCGGTCTCGATCCTCGGTGAAGCGGGGGCCAGCGGCGCCACCGCCGCGGAGCGCATCCTGCGCGACGCGCGCATCACCGAGATCTACGAGGGCGCGACGGACATCCAGCGCCTCGTCATCGCGCGCGGCCTCCTCGCATGAGCCAGGTCCCGCCCGTCGACCCGGCCGGAGCGCCGCCGCCCGGCGTGCCGCAGCAGCAGCCGTCCGTCGTCGGGGGGCAGCCCCGCGAGCCGCGCGGCGTCGCGTTCTTCGTCGCGGTCTTCCTCGGCATCCTGCTGTTGGTCTCCGCCGGGCTCAACGTGCTGCTCCTGCTGTTGAGCGTGGGCAGCCTCGCGACCACCGGGTTGGGCGACCCGGGTGCCGGCAGCTTCGACGAGGTCTACGTCGCGGGCGCCCGCGACGGCGGCCGCAAGGTCCTGCAGGTGGCGGTGCGCGGCGCGATCGCAGAGGGCAGCAGCCCGCTGATGGGCGCTGCTGGCGGCACCGTGAGCGCCGTGCGCCGGGCCCTCCGCCACGCCGACCGCGAAGACGTCGACGGCCTCCTGCTCTACATCGACTCGCCGGGCGGCGGGGTGACCGACTCGGACCGCATCTACCAGATGCTGTCGGAGTTCCGCGCCGAGCACCCGGACATGCCGGTCGCGGCGCTGTTCGGCGACATGTGCGCGTCGGGCGGCTACTACATCGCGGTCGCAGCGCAGCACGTGATCTCGCGCCGGACCTCGATCAGCGGCAGCATCGGCGTGATCATGTCGTCCTGGAACTTCGCCGAGCTGGCCAAGGAGCACGGCGTCGAGCAGATCGCGATCAAGTCGGCGCGCACGCCCTACAAGGACATGCTCTCGCCGACGCGGGCGATGACCCAGGACGAGCGCGCGATGCTCACGGGCATCGTGGACGAGCTCTACGACCAGTTCGTCGCGGTCGTCATGGAGGGCCGCGGGATGGACCGCGCCGCCGTGGAGCGCGCGGCCAACGGCGGCATCTACACGGCGGAGCAAGCGCGCGGGCTCGGGCTCGTCGACGACATCGGCGACTACGACACCGCGGTGGCCTGGTTCGAACAGCAGCTCGGCGAAGGCGTCAAGGTCGTCGAACAGCGGCGCCAGCTGGGCCTCGCGGACCTGCTGCTCGGCGCGACCGCCGGCCAGGGCGCCGCGCCAGGGGTCGAGCAGCTGCTCAGCGCGACCAGCGGTCCCCGCTTCCTCTACTTCTGGCAAGGTGGCCGCTAGGCCCTCGCCGACCTCGAGAATCGACATGCACAACCTGCAACTGACCGAAGACCAGGAGATGGTGGTCGACACCGTGCGCAAGCTGGTGGCGGACGCCGTCGCTCCCAAGGTTCAAGAACTTGACGAGCACCGCTCGTTCGTCCGCGAGTGGTTCGACGGCCTCGCCGAGCTGGGTGTCTATGGCTTGTCCCTCACCGAGGAGAGCGGCGGCGCCGACATGGGCCTCGTCCCGTACGTCGCGGCGCTCGAGGAGATCGGCGCGCAGAGCGGCTCGCTCGCGCGCCTGTGGATCGGGCAGATGCAGGCCGCGCTGGCGCTCGAAGCCGCCGGCGGGGACGTCGACGACGTCGCGGCGGGCGGCAAGCTCGCGGTCTATCTCGGCAGCGAGCACGCCTTCTGCCTGAGCGACGGCAAGTTGACGGGGGCCGCAGAGCTGGTGCCCGGCGGCGTAGAGGCTGACGTCTTCATCGTCGCCGCCGCCGTCGCCGAAGGGAACGCGCCCGCGCTCGTCCAGGTCGACGCGCGCTCGTGCCAGCGCGAGGCGCTGCACTCGCTCGGGCTCAACAGCGCGGGCTGCGCGCGGGTGCGCTGCGACGCCGTCGCGGCGACCGCGCTGGGCGCTGCCGGCGCCGCGATCGCGCGCGCAGAGCTCGCGGGCTTCCTCGGCGTGGCTGCGGCCGCGGTCGGCGGGGCCCACGGGGCCATCGCGGCCGCCAAGAAGCACGCCGGCGAGCGCATCGCCTTCGGCAAGCCGCTGCTGGTCCAGGGGGCCGTGCAGCGCAAGCTCGTCGAGGCCGGTCGGGCCGCCTCGGCGGCGCGGCAGCTCGCCTGGCACGCGCGCGAGTTCTATGGCTTTCTCCACTTCACCACCAACACCTTCACGGACAAGGAGTGGGGATACGGGGATGAGTCGCCCGAGGTCTTCAACCCGGCCTCGTTTGACGCCGGGCAGATCGTAAGCAC
>CAZTQF010000209.1:0-5446 GCA_964615255.1 uncultured candidatus Brocadiaceae bacterium
GTGCGCAAGAACATGCAGCGTGGCGGCACGCTCGACTCGCTCAAGGCCTCGGTCGGGCAGTATTGGCGGTGCTGGACGGGCGCCTGGATTGGCTGGACGGTCAGCAGCGGCGCCACGGTGCAGGAGCAGCAAGAGCTCCCCGTGCTCGGCGCCGACGCTCCGGCCACCGTGACCCGCAAGAACCTGGGCGCGCCCGCGGGCCGCCCGCAGGCGCTGTCGCTGGAGCTGCGCGTCCAGGCGAGCGGCCACAAGTTCTCGGCCGCGATGGCGACCTATGTCGGCGACCTCTTGGAGCGCTTCGCCGGAGACGCCGAGCCCGCAGAGCTCCTGCCCAAGCTGACCTTCGCGCTCGACGAGACCTTCACCGTGGTCACGTCCCCGCGCACCCTGGTCCCGCAGGTCGCGACCACGTCGCGCACGGTCACCGCGGAGAACCGCGCGACCCAGGAGCAGCTCAAGGAGCTCGAGCGCCACCGCTACGAGTTCACCTGGGACCCGCCTGAGCCGAAGTGACGGGCAGAGGCGACAGCGCCGCGCCGCGCCAGGGCGGCCTGTTCGGGCCGCTCGAGGAACCCGCCGCGGCCTCGGCCGGTGCCGGAGCAGGAGCGGGCCGACCGGTCGCAGCCGCGCCCGTCGATCCCGCGACCGCAGCGCTGGCTGCGTCGCTGCCGGCCAAGCTACGGCTTGGCACGTCGTCGTGGGCCTTCGCGGGCTGGCGCGGCGCGGTCTACGCTGCGCGCGCCCCCAAGCGTCACCTGAGCAAGCACGGGCTCGGCGCCTACGCCGAGCACCCGCTGCTGCGCGCAGTCGGGGTCGACCGGACCTTCTACGCTCCGATCTCCGCCGAGGTGTTCGCGGAGTATGCAGCACAGGTGCCCGCGGGCTTTCGATTCCTGGTCAAGGCCTGGGCCGAGGTGACGTCGCCGCGGCTCCACGGCCGCACCGGCCTCAACCCCAACTACCTCGACGCGGCGTGTGCAGAGGACCGGTGCGTCGCACCGGCCCTCGCGGGGCTCGGCAGCAAGCTCGGCCCGCTGCTGCTGCAGTTTCCGCCGCAGGGCGCTGCGGCCGCGCGCCGCCCGGAGGCCTGGGCCGCCCGGCTGCACGAGTTCCTCGCGGCGCTGCCCGAGGGGCCGCGCTACGTCGTCGAGCTCCGGGACGAAGCGCTGTTCACCGAGGACTACGTCCAGGCTCTCGACGCAGCGGGCGCCCGCCACGGCTACGTCGCGCACCCGCGCATGCCGTCGCTGGCGCGCCAGCGCGCGCTGGCGCCGCTGCGCGGTCCGGTCACCGTGCGCTGGATGCTGCGGCAGGGGTTCGACTACCAGCAGGCCAAGGAGCGCTACGAGCCGTTCGACGCGCTGGTCGATCGCGACCCAGAGACGCGGGCCGCGCTGACGGCGATGGCGACGGAGGCCGCCGCGCTCGACGTGGAGATGGTCGTCATCGTCAACAACAAGGCCGAGGGCAGCTCCCCCTTGAGCGTGCTCGAGCTCGCCCGGCAGATCGCTCAGGCCTCGCTGGCGGCCGCCCCGCGCTCCACGTCGGCGTCGTAGACGACCACGTCGGGCAGGTCGCGGTAGCGCTCGTCGAGGTCCATCCCAAAGCCGATCACGAACTCGTCGGGGATCTCGAAGCCGACGTGCTCGACCTCGACCTCGACGACGCGGCGCGACGGCTTGCTGAGCAGCGCAGCGACCCGCACCCGCGTCGCGCCGAGGCCGAGCAGCTCCCGGCGCAGCGCCGCGACGGTGCGACCGGTGTCCACGATGTCCTCGAGCACCACCACCTCGCGCCCCGCGATGGCGACCGCGTCGAGGCCGCCGAGCAGGTCGACCCGGACCTCGCCCACGCTCTGTGTGCCTTGGTAGGACTTGGCCCGCACGTCGTGCAGGACCTGCCCGGGGAAGGCGCGCTGGATCAAGCGCGCGAACGGCCGCGCGCCCTCGATCACCTGCACCAGACACGGCGGAGCCTCGCCGAGCGCGGCCCGCAGATCCCGACCCAGCTCCGCCGCGCGGCGGACGATGTCCTGGTTGGCGAACAGCCGACGGAACGGCGGCGGCGCGACGAGGTCGCTGGAAGCGTCGGTCACGGGCTTCAGAAGGAGATGAACACGGCCGGAGAAGAGACGCCTCGCACGACCAGCTGCGGGCCGAGCACGACGTGCGCCGCGACCACCGGTGTGCCCGCGATCGGGTTGGGCGACGGCAGCGGCAGGGCCGCCGAACGGTAGCCGCCGGGCGGCAGCAGCGCCAAGGCGCCGTAGAACCCGAACGTCGACTGGAACAGCGGGTCGTTGTTCAGCGGGATCGTGACGCCGCCGAACGGGATCCCGGGCGCCGAGCCGTAGGCGAGCGCCAGCACGCTCACGCGCAGCGACTCGTCCAGCGCGGTGGCGTGCAGCGTCAACCGATCCGCTTGGACGGTCACGCCGACCTGCACCGGGTGATCGGTCGCGTCGGCAGGGTTGTCAGCGCCCGGGCTGCCTCGGTCGCCGGCCCCGAACGCCGTCGTCGCGTCGACGTAGTTCCAGGCGCCAGGCGCGCCGTGGCCAGAGAGCAGGTCGACGCGCTCGGCCGCGACGCCGGCACCGCCGGGGAAGCCAGCTACGTAGCTGAGGCTGTCGATCGTCACGCCTGCGCGGCTCAGCGTGACCGAGTCCGCGGCGTCGCCGAGCGCGATGCTGCCGAACGGCAGGGCGACGCCGAGCGGCTGGCCGCCGTTGCGCGCGGGCGCGCCGTCCGCCTGGAACACGAGCGCGCGACCGGGCACGAGCTGGTAGTTGCTGGCGATCGTCACGGTCCCGCCGTTGTCGCTCAGCTGCAGGCCGTCGAGCGCGACCGGCGCCGCGCCGACGTTGACGACCTCGAGGTACTCCCCGTTGGTGTCGGGCACGACCGCGGGGTCTCGGTGCACCTCGCTGATCCGCAGGTCGCCGGGCTGCAGCGCTGCCGGCGCGACCTCGTCGCAGTAGAAGTCGAGGAAGTCGCCGTTCTCGGCCGTCGCGCGGTAGCGGCGCCCGTCGGTGTCGATGCGGATGTCCCCGGCGACGCCGAAGCCGATCACGTTGGCGCTGCCCTCGGTCGTCGACAGCAGCGCCCGCGCGGCCAGGGCCTGGTTGAGCCGGTTCACCACGGCCGTGGTCGGGTGGCCGTAGGAGTTGCCGTCGCCGCAGCTCACCACGGCGAGTTCCGGGTCGAGCACCGAGACCAGGGTCGCGCCCGTCGACGAGGCGGAGCCGTGGTGGTTGAGCTTGTAGACGTCGACGTCGCCGCAGGCGAACGCGGCGGGCACCTCGACGTTCGCGGTGCTGCTGCCGCCGCCGGTGAGGTCCCCGCCCAGCCACATCGAGAAGTCGCCGTAGTCGACGCGCATCACCACCGAGCGGGCGTTCTCCTCCTGCGCCATCGCCGGGTTGACGAAGCCGCCGCCGGCGATCACGCCGTTGGCGGCGATGCAGGTCATCGTCGCGCCGCCGCCCAGCTGGTAGACCGCGCCCACGGTCACGGTCTGGCGCCGCGCGCCCGCCGCGGCGACGTAGCTGTTGAAGCTGATGGTCGTGGGCGTGCTGACGCTGCCGCGGTCCAGCGCCACCTGAAACGGCAGCGCGTTGAGCACGGTGTCGAGGCCGCCCAGGTGGTCGGCGTGGAAGTGCGAGCACACCGTGTAGCCGTAGCCGGTGGGCTGCAGCGACTGGATCAGCGGCAGGATGGTCGCCGAGCCCTGGCCGTTGTTGCCGGCGTCGACGCAGTGCACGAGGCCGTTGGGCGCCCGAATGACGATGCCGTCTCCCTGCCCGACGTCGGCGATCACGATCGTGAGCCCCGCCGGGGGATCTGCCTCGCCGCCCTGGGGCGACGGGGCGATCAGGGCCAGGGCCAAGGCTGTGGCGAGCATGCGAGGAGGATACCGAATCTGACCGGCGGCGCGCCGCTGCGCCCGCTCCCAGGTGCCGTCGCGGCCCCGGGAGGCTATCGTCCCGGCCATGGCCGACCTCCTCAAGCACCGCTACGGCGGGAACATCCGGCTGCTCGACGACCCGTTCCTGTCGACCCTGCTCGCCCGGATCGGCGACCCCAAGGTCGGAACCGCCGAGCTGCCCGGGCTGGTCCGCACCGGCTACCAGCGGCTGCTGCACGAGGTGCTCGCGGCCGAGTTTCCCCGCGCGCGGCAGCGCGTCGCGACCCGGATGACCGCCCAGGAGCCGCGCGCGTTCGTCGAGGCGCCGATGCTGTGCCGCGACACCAAGCTGGTGATCTGCTCGGTGATCCGCGCCGGGATGCTCCCGGCGCAGGCCTGCTACGAGGCAGCCGTCGAGGTGCTCCCGCCCGAGAACGTGCGCCTCGACACGCTGAACATGTCGCGGGAGACCGGCGCGGACGGCCGCGTCGTCGGCGTCCGCCTGGACGGCAGCAAGCTCGGCGGCCCTGTGGACGACGCGGTCGTGCTCCTGCCCGACCCGATGGGCGCGACCGGCGGAACCGTGTGCCGCGCGGTCGAGGTCTACTCGGAGCTCTCGGGCCTGGCGCCGCGCGCGATCTGCGCCATGCACCTGATGGTCACGCCCGAAGCGGTGCGCCGGGTCCACGAACGGCACCCCCACGTCCGGGTCTACGCGGGACGACTGGACCGCGGCCTCTCGACCGAACGAGCGCTCGCGGCGGAGCCCGGCGCGTTTCCGGACGAAGAGCGCGGGCTCAACGACGTGCAGTACATCGTCCCCGGTGCTGGCGGCATGGGCGAGTTGCTGACGAACAGCTGGGTCTGAGCTTGCGCCAGCGTCCGTCGGACCGTTATCCCATCGAACGATGACCACGATCGTGCACGTGCAAGGCCGCGAAGTCCTCGACTCGCGCGGCAATCCCACCGTCGAAGTCGAAGTCCACCTCGAGTCGGGCGCGTCGGGCCGCGCGATGGTCCCCTCGGGGGCGAGCACGGGCGCGCACGAAGCCGTCGAGCTCAGGGACGGCGACGCGCAGCGCTACGGGGGCAAGGGCGTGCTCAAGGCGGTCGAGCACGTCAACTCGGAGATCGCCGAGGCGCTGGTCGGGATGCCTGCAGACGAACAATACGCCTGCGACGCAACCCTCGCCGAGGTCGACGGGACCGACAACAAGGGCAAGCTCGGCGCGAACGCGATCCTCGGCGCCTCGCTCGCTTGCGCCAAGGCCGCCTCGCAGGAGCTCGGCGTCCCGCTGTTCCGCTACATCGGCGGGGTCCAGGCGCGCCGCCTGCCGGTGCCGATGATGAACATCCTCAACGGCGGCGCCCACGCCGACAACAACGTGGACTTTCAGGAGTTCATGGTCATGCCCGTCGGCGCGGAGACGTTCTCCGAGGGGCTCCGCATGGGCACCGAGGTCTTCCACGCGCTCAAGAACGAGCTCAAGGCGCGCAAGCTGATGACGGCGGTCGGCGACGAGGGCGGCTTCGCCCCGAACCT
>CAZTQF010000210.1:0-5439 GCA_964615255.1 uncultured candidatus Brocadiaceae bacterium
GCGGGGTGCTGGTGGCTGCTGCCGTCGCGGCGAGCGGCGCGGTGCTGGTCTACAAGCCGATGGCGTGCATGTCGGACCCGCTGAGCCTCGTGTCGCTCCTGCTGTTGGTGCAGTTCGCGGCGCGGCCCGCCGTGTTCTGGCCGCTCGTGTTGGTGAGCGCGCTCGCCCACGAGCTGATCTTCTTCTTCTGGCCCTGGCTGCTCTACCTGCGCTGCCGCAACGGTGGCCGCTGGACGCGCGACGGGCTCTGGCTCGCCGCCGCGCTGGGCGCCTACCTCATCTTCCGCTCGCAGGTCACCGCGAGCTACGGGACCAGCTACTACCTGGAGAACGCGTTCTGGTTCCCCTGGTGCATGCCGGCGATGTGGGGGCTGTGGGCGTTCGTCGTGCTGGTCGAGTTCGGTCCCCTGCTGGCGGTCGTCGCGTGGGGGTTGGGCCGCGACGGCGCGCTCGCTGACCGCGCCGCGCTCGGCGGACGGTGGGGCGCGCTGCTCTATCTCGCCGGCATGCTGCCCCTGATGGTCCTCGCCTACGACGTGATGCGGTTCGCCACGTTCGTGTTCCTCCCGCTCGTGCTCGCGGCCACCGCGTTCGCGCGGCGCCCCGCGGGCCGGGCCGCGCTGGCGGCGCTCGTCGTCCTGTCGGCCGGGGTCTACGTCTGGCAGCACCCCGTCGTCAGCGAGCAGGGCGGGCGCCTGTTCACCGACATCGCGGGGCACGTGCTGTCGCTGCTGCCGACGCGCGTCGTGCCCAAGCAGCCGATGGCCCCCGAGCACGCCTGGACCTTCACGACGGCGCTGGTCGAGCGCTGGTGGTGGCCCGTCGGAGCCGCGGCGTTGGCCTCGGCCGCGGCGCTGTTCGCCGGGGGCCTGGCGCTGCGGCGCGTTGTCCCCGCAGGCTGACTCGGCTCAGCGCAGCGCGCCCGGCAGCGGGCCTGCGGCCTGCGGCACCGCCGCGCGGAGGTCTTCGCCGAGCGCCGCGGCGACGGTGCTCGCGATCATCGCCTGCGTAGCAGCGACGTCGGCGCGCACGCCGAGCGGCGGCGTGTCGGGCCCCATGACGGCCATCCACACCTCCTCGGCGCCCTCCACCTTGGCGTTGTGGTCGGTCCAGTCGCGCGGCCCGCGCCCGCGGCCGTGGTCGACGGTCAGCACCAGCGTGGTCTTGTCGCGGTACTGCTCGAGGCCCTGCATGGTCTCCCAGAGATCCCGCACCATTTCGTCGCCGCGGCGCGCCATCTGCAGGTAGAGGTCGTAGCGGCGCGCGTGCGCCCACTCGTCGGTCTCGCCGAGCGCCAGGTAGAGCACGCGCGGCTGCTCGGCCAGCAGGTACTCCTTCGTCCGCGCGAAGGTGACCGCGTCGAAGCAGAACCATTCGTCCCAGTAGCGGGGCAGCAGCGACGCTGCGCGGTTCAGCTCGCGCAGTCGCTGCCGGGAGGTCGCGATCGTCGCCGGCTCCCAGGCCACCTCGCAGAAGATCCCGCTGCGCTCCTCGTTGACGATGTACTCGTGCACGTCCCAGCCCGAGAACGCGGCGACCCGGCCCGCGAACCCCGGCCGCCGGTGCAGGAACTCGAGCACGGTCGTGTTCGGGTTGGGGAACTTGTTGTTGCTGTCGATCGCGGGGTCGGCGATCCCCGTCAGGAGCTCGCTGTAGCCCGGGTAGCTGAACTTGTGCGGGTTGGTGACGACGGCGCGCGCGTTGTTGCTCGGGTCGCCGAAGATCTGGCCCTGCTCGGCGATCACGCCCCAAAGGAACGGCATCAGCAGCGCGCGCCGGACCTCGGGCGCGCCTCTGTAGAAGTCCCGGCGGAGCAGCCGCGGGTCCTTCACGCCGCCGTCCTCCTTGTTGATCATGCGGTTGTCGGCGCCGCCGAAGACGTCCTGCCAGCGCAGGCCGTCGAGGGTCACCAGCAGGACGTTCTCGGTCTTGCGCTGGCAGGCGAGCGGGGCCGCGCAGGCGAGCGCGGTCAACATCGTCAGGGCGAGCCTGTGCATGCCCGCATCGAACGTGACGCGCGCGCGCCGCGCCAGCGTCAGGCAGGCGGAAGGCTGGGATCCTCGCCGCAGCCGCCGCCGCCGAGGCAGGCGTCGTGCGCAGACCGCGCGGGCGCGGCCGGATCCGACGGCTCGAAGTCCGGCACCGGCAGCTCCCGGTCGGACGTGCGCACGCACGCCACCTGCGGCACGCGGTCCTCGAAGCGCTCGCCGACGACGAGCTCGCCCGGGTGGTCCGCGGGGAGCGCTGCGCCGTCCGGGCCGGTGAGGAGCCGCACGCGCGGGCGTTCGAGCGCGCCGGTCTGGGCGACCACGACGCCGTCGCTGCCGTCGTTGAGCTGCACGCGGGTGCCGTTGGGGAACAGGCCGAGCGTCCGCACGAACGTGTTGAGCCACCTCGAGTCGAAGTCGCCGGGGCGCCGGTGCATGACGGCGAAGGCCTCGACGGGCGTCAGCGCGCGCTTGTAGGGACGCACCGCGGTGAGCGCCTCGAACACGTCGCAGACCCGGATCAGCCGGCTCGTCGCGCTCGGCTGCATCGGCATCATGGCCTGCGGGTAGCCGCCGCCGTCCGGGCCCATGTGGTGGCAGAACGCAGCGCCGATGATGTGCGGGTCCACCTGCGCGCGTTGCTCGATCAAGATCTGCGCGCCGAGCCGCGGGTGCTCGGCCATCAGCAGCCACTCGTCGTCGGTGAGGCGACCCTGCTTGAACAGGACCTCCTGCGGGACCTTGGACTTGCCGATGTCGTGCAAGAGCGCGGCGGCGCCGACCCGGACCAGCTGGTCGCTGCTCGCGCCGATGCCGCGCGCGGTCTGCATGGCCAGCAGGGCGACGCGCACCGAGTGGCCGATGGTGAAGCGGTCGACGTCGTCCTGCATCGACAGCGCCAGCAGCAGGCTCGGCTCCTCGAGCGGTCCGAGCGCGGACTCGATCGCGGCGGCGGCCGCGTCCAGCGCGAGCTCGTGGTCACCCAAGGCGAGCGCGTGGTTGTCCTGCAGCGCGACCGCGAGGTCCTGGTAGCGCTGCAGCGCGTGGTCGGCGTCGGTGAGCGCGCGGCTGCGGTCGCCGGGGTCGGCGGGCTCGCGCAGCGTGACCTTTACGTGCGAGACCCCGAACGCGCACATCGCCGCGGCCCGGTGACTGCGCTGGAACGCCTCTGCGTTCTCGGGGCGCGTCAGCAGGTCGAAGAAGCGGTTGAGCTCGCCGGCGGTCAAGCCGTCGTCGAAGGCGAGCATCGCGATACTCCGCTCGGCGCAGCGGGCGAGCAGCTCGGACGCCTGCAGGCTCGGCCCGTCGAGCGATCGGCCCTCGTGGTAGACGCGCAGCTCGTCGAACTGCAGGCGCAGCGGCATCTCGACGCCGACGGCCGCTGCGTTCGAGAGGCCGTCGACGACGTCCTGCATGGACTCGGTGACGAACGGGCTGTTCGACGGGTGCAGCGCGCGGTTGAAGGTCGCCTGGACGAGCGCGTGGGCCACGTCGGCGACAGCACCGCGGCACCGCGGTTCGAGGGCGCCGACGCTCACCGCTGCGCCGCTCCGTCCCGGTCGGCGGGCGTCACGACCGTCGCCGCGATCGCGCCGCAGAGCTCTGCGAGCCGTCGGCTATCCAGCGGCGGCCCGCCGTCGTCACCGCCGCCAACCGCCTGCAGGCTGCGGCTGATGGCGGCGGCGGCTTCGTCCAGGTCGGCGGTCGTCGGGACGGCGAAGTCCCGGGCCAGCAGCTCGCGCGCGCCTCGCTGGACCGCGGCGTCCCCGGTGGTGCAGGCGTCGATCAGCAGGTTGAGGTACTCCGACGCGACGAGGTCGTCGAGGTCTGCGTCGGCGACGTCGCGCAGGATCTTGCCGGGCAGCGCCTGCAGCTCGTCGGTCGAGACCTGCTCCGTGCGCCGCTCGAGGTGTTCGCCTGAGGCGCGGTCGGCGGCCTCGGGCTCGCCCGGCCGCTGCAGCAGGCGCATCATCACCTCGACGGTCTCCACCAGGCGCGCCTCGACCATGGCGTCGGTGGCGTCGAACATCGAGGACGGCAGCGACGACGCCCGCTTCACCTCGGTGCGCGCCGCCAGCTGCCACTGCGAGATGGCCTCGCGGAACGCGGTCGCGGCATCGGGGGTGTGGTCGTGCGGTTGCATCCGCTGCGCTCATCGGCCTTTCCACGCGACGCGGTGAAGGCGTCGCAACCCGCTTGCGGGCGCGCGGGGCGCCCCGCACACTGCGCCCGATGGAACGCATCGCGATCGTCAGCGCCGTCCGGACCCCGATCGGCAAGTTCCTCGGCGCGCTCGCGCCGATGTCAGCGGTCGAGCTGGGCGCGGCGGCTGTCGAGGGCGCGCTCGCCCGCTGCGGCGTCGCGCCGACGGATGTCGAAGAAGTGTACATGGGACAGGCCCGCCAGCTCGGCTCAGGGCCGAACCCGGCGCGCCAGGTGGCGGTCCGCGCGGGCTGCGGCGACGGCGCCGTCGCGACGACCGTCAACAAGGCCTGCGGCAGCAGCCTCAAGGCGATCGACCTCGCGCGCGCGGCCATCCAGCTGGACGGACAGCGGGTGGTGGTGGCGGGCGGCATGGAGAGCATGACGAACATCCCGTTCCTGCTGCCGGACTTCCGCCGGGGCTACCGGCTGGGACACCGCGAGGTGCAGGACGGCAACTACCGCGACGGCTTCACCTGCGGGATCCTGGGCGAGCCGATGGGCATGACCGCGGAGTACCTCGTCGACGACTACGCCATCTCTCGCGAGGAGCAGGACGAGTTCGCGCTGGAGTCACACCGGCGCGGCGAGGTCGCGCAGCAGGCGGGCCGCTTCGACGACGAGGTCGTGACCGTGACCGTCAAGCAGCGCCGGCAGGAGGTCGAGGTCCGAGCCGACGAGCACGTGCGCGCGGGCGTCGCGCTCGCCGACCTGCAGAAGCTGAAGCCCGTGTTTCGGCCCGACGGTGGCACGGTGCACGCCGGCAACAGCTCGGGCATCACCGACGGCGGCGCCGCGGTGGTCATGATGCCCGAGTCCGAGGTGCAGCGCCGGGGGCTCACGCCGCTGGCGTGGCTGGGCGCCTCTGCGAGCGCCGGCGTCTCGCCCCGCGTGATGGGCATCGGGCCGGTCCCCGCGGTCCAGAAGCTGTGCGCGCGGGCCGGCCGCGAGCTACGTGACTTCGACCTCGTGGAGCTCAACGAGGCCTTCGCCGCGCAGGTGCTCGCGTGCCTGCGCGACCTGCCGATCGATCGCGACCGCCTCAACGTCAACGGCGGCGCGATCGCGCTCGGCCACCCGATCGGCGCCACCGGCGCGCGGATCGTCGTGACCCTGCTGCACGAGCTGGCCCGTCGCGGCGGCCGCCGCGGGCTCGCGACGCTCTGCATGAGCGGCGGGATGGGGATGGCAATGGAGTTCGAACGCTGATCCGCTACGCCCCCCGCTCGGACCGCGCCCCAACAAACAA
>CAZTQF010000211.1:0-5432 GCA_964615255.1 uncultured candidatus Brocadiaceae bacterium
TCGGGGCGCCTAGCGGATGAGGAAGAGGGGCTGACCGAACTCGACCGGCTCGCCGTTCTTGACCAGCACCTCGAGGACCTCGAACTCGCGCTCGGCCTTGATCTCGTTCATGACCTTCATGGCCTCGACGATGCAGAGCGTCGTGTCCGCGCTGACCCGATCCCCGACCTTCACGAAGTTCTCGGCGTCCGGGGAGGGCGCGGCGTAGAAGGTCCCCAGCATCGGCGAGGTGAACACTTCTCCCTGCGGCTCTGCGGGCGCGGCGTCCGCCGCGGGCGCGGCCGACGCAGGCGCGGCGGCTGCGGGCGCGGCAGCGGCCATCGGGACCGAGGGCGCCGCGGTGTAGGCCACGGCGTGCGGCTCGCTGCGGCGGACCCGCCAGCGGGCGCCGGCCTCCTCCAGCTCGACCTCGACCACGTCCTTGTCGACCATCATGTCGACGAGGCGCTGCAGCTGGTCCAGGCGCTCTGCCGCCGCGGCTTCGCGGGCGGAGAGCTTGCGGCGGGGCGGCTTCGCGGCGGCCTTCTTGGCGACCTTCTTCGGGGCCGGCTTGCGCGCCGCAGCGGGCTTCTTCTTGGTCGTGGACTTCTTCTTGGTGGAGCGCTTTGCAGCCATGGTCATTGCCGAGAACGGACTTCCCGTGAGCGGGCAGAGCAAACGGTCTCGCTGGTTCGGTGTCCAGACAATCCGCGCTGGCGCCCGCGGGACCCGGCGACCGGGCGCCCAGGCGGTCGGGTTCAGCGGGCCGCGGCTCGGTCGAAGGTCCCCGTCTTGCCGCCGCTCTTGTGCAGCAGCCGGAGCCCGTCGATCACGGCGGCCCGGCAGCGCGCCTTCGTCATATCGTAGAGCGTCAGCGCTGCGACGCTCGCCGCGGTCATCGCCTCCATCTCGACGCCCGTGCCCGCGACGGTCGAGGCCTCGGCCTCGACGCGGACGGCGCCGCCGTCCAGCTGCTCGAAGGTCACGGCGCAGTGGCTGAGCGAGAGCCCGTGGCAGAGCGGGATCAGCCGAGCGGTCTCCTTCGCGGCCTGGATCCCGGCGACGCGGGCCACCGCGAGCGCCTCGCCCTTGGGCAGCGCGCCGGCAAACAGCAGCCCGCAGGTCGGCTCGTCGAGCTGGATCCGGGCCTCGGCGACGGCGCGTCGCGCCGTGAGGTCCTTGGCGCCCACGTCGACCATGTTGGCCCGGCCGCGCGCGTCGACGTGGGAAAGTCCACCCGCGCCTCCGGCGGGCGCTCGTGCTTCGGGCTCTCGCGTGCTCACCCTCGGCAGACTACGTCCTCCGCGGCGCAGATCGCGCCCTGAAATCCCCTCGGTTCGCGGTCCCTCGCGACGTATACCCGCTGGCACAGCGCGTCTCGCCACGCTCGCTGTCAGCGAAACGACCATCGTCCGAAGCTCCGAGCGCGGAGTGTCCAGGCCCCCTGCGCGTTGGATTCCTTTGCCACACGAGCAGGAGGCAGCCGATGTTCCCTGCTGGAGCGGCCCCTGTCGACGCGCGCCGCGATCCAACCGACCTGAACATGCGAACCGTCACCCTGTCCGGACCCGCCTTCCTCGTTCCGCTGCTCCTGCTCGCCCTCGGCTCTCCGAGCCGGGCACAGGAGCTCAAGCAGCAGGTCGGCGCCGTGCTCGCGCAGAGCGAGGGCGCCGCCGTCGCCGCCGTCTACCCCCTCGCCGCGGAGCTCGCGGACCTCGCGCCAGAGCGGAACCTCGACGGCTTCCTGACGGCCGTGATGGCCGCTGCCGGCGAGAGCCGGGGCGACAGCCGCCGCCTGTGCGCCGCCCTCGCCCTCGCCGACCTCAAGGAGGACGCCACCTTCGGCAAGAGCGTGTTCACGCTGCTGCGTCCGGTGGCCGAACGCGGCGGGGATGACGCCCGCGCCGTGGCGCTGTCGCTGCTCGGCCGCGAGCGCCTGTTCAACGCCCGCGTCCTGCCCGACGTGCGCGAGGTCGTCGAGGCTGCCTGCGAGGACGAGCTGGTCGCGCCGCTGGTGCGGATCGAAGCAGCGCTGGCGCTCTGGGGCGTCGGCACCAACGGCCAGCGAGCGGTCGCCAAGGGCGTGCTCGAGCAGTTCCTGCAGTCCAACGACGCCGAGCTGCAGCAGCGCGGCGCGCTCGCGCTGGCGCAGATCAACACCGAGGGCGGCCGCGCGTGGCAGATCCTCCGCGAGATCCGCGACCAGCCGACCGACTTCGGCAGGCGCGCCGACCTCTTCATCCAGCGGGAGGAGCAGCGGCGGGAGTTCGACCGCGCGCTCACCGACCTGCTCAAGCGCAAGGGCCCCGAAGCAGGAGGCGGCGAGGACGACGACTACCGGGTGCTCGACGAGCTTCGGCACCGGATCCGGATCCAGCACATCAACGGCGCCGAGGTCACCGACGAGGAGATGGTCGAATACGCAGCCAAGGGCATGCTGCAGGGCCTCGACCCGCACAGCACGTTCTTCACCAGCCAAGAGTTCCAGAAGTTCTACTTCGACCTCAACCGCGAGTACGGCGGCATCGGCGCGTTCGTCAACTTCGACCAGGACGGCGACTTCTCGATCGTCCGCCCGATCTACTCGGGTCCGGCCTATGAGGCCGGGCTGCGCAGCGGCGACAAGATCCTCGAGGTCGACGGTTGGGAGACCGGCGGCCACACCACCGAGGAGATCATCAAGAAGCTCAAGGGCCGGCCCGAGTCCCAGGTCGCGCTGAAGTTCTTCCGGCTCGGATTTCAGGAGGCGCAGGAGATCACCATCACGCGCCAGCAAATCTCGGTGCCCGCGGTCAACTGGGCCATGGTCCCGGGGGAGATCGGCTACATCGAGCTGATCAACTTCAGCGCCAACATCTCGGCCGAGCTGCAGATCGCGCTCGCCGACCTCGTCGGCAAGGGCGCCAAGGGCATCGTGCTCGACGTGCGGAACAACACCGGCGGCTTCCTCACCCAGGCCCGCGACGTGGTCGAACAGTTCGTCAACGGGCGCGAGCTCGTCGTCTACACGGAGGGACCCAACGAGCCGCGCCGCTCGTATTCGACCTCCGACCGCCGCCGCGAGGTCTGCGAGCTGCCGCTCGCGATCTTGACCAACCGCCTGTCCGCCTCGGCGAGCGAGATCACCGCGGGCGCCTTCCAGGACCTCGGCCGCGCCAAGGTCATCGGCAAGCGCTCGTTCGGCAAGGGCAGCGTGCAGAACATCTTCCCGCTGATGAGCAGCCCCGAGGAGGAGTTCGAAGACCTCAACCGGGATCGGACGTGGCAGGAGGGCGAGCCCTACACGGACCGCAACGGCAACGGCAAGTACGACCCAGGCGCGCACTTCAAGCTGACGGTCGCCAAGTACTACCTGCCGTCGGGCCGCTGCCCGCACCGCGAATACGACAAAGAAGGGCGGATCGTCGACCCCGACTGGGGCGTCAAGCCGGACATCGAGCTCGAGCTGCTGGAGAACAAGCCCGAGGACGCCTGGAAGAACAGCGCGGTGTTCGCGATCCTCAAGACCGGCAAGATCCGTGAATACGTGCGGGAGCAGATCGCCGAGAACGAGCTGCTGTTCCGCGAGCTCGCCGAGGGCGACGACGGCGACCCGCAGCGCTACCCGGGCTTCGACGCGTTCTACGAGGGCCTCGACACCAAGCTCAGCAAGGACGACGTGCGCCGCTGGCTGCGCTACGAAGTCCGCGACCAGGTCAGCGACCTGCGCGGCGCCGTCTACCCTGGCAACCGGGCGTTGGGCGACGCGCAAGAGGACGCCCAGCTGCAGGAGGCGATCCGCACGCTCATGCAGGAGCGCGGTGACGACATCCGCGCGGTCGAGGCGCTGAAGAACGTGCTCAAGATCTCGTTCGAGCCGTCGGAAGCAGGGAAATAGGCCAGGGCTCGCGGCGGCGCCGGTGCGAAGGGAGCCTGGCCCGCCTGCGGGGCAAGGCCCGCCCGACTCGGGCGCGCATCCTGCTGGCGCAGAAACCGACCACGCTAATGTGGGAGTCCCTGCATGGCCCCGTTCACGATGACGATGCGCCTCCTCCTATCTGTAGCGCTTGCCTGCTCTGCGTTGTTTGCCCAGCAGCCGGCGACGCCCACCTTCACGCAAGACATCGCCCCGTTCGTCTACGCGAACTGCACGCGGTGCCACCGACCAGGCGAAGCGGGCCCGTTCTCGCTGATCACCTACCGCGACGTGAAGAAGCGCGCGGCCAACCTGCTCGCGGTCATGGAGGAGGGCTACATGCCGCCGTGGCACCCCGAGGCCGGCTACGGGCGCTTCCGCAACGAGCTGCGGCTCGACGACGCGCAGGTCGAGACCTTCCGCGCGTGGATCGAGGCCGGCAGGCCAGAGGGCCCAGCCGCCGCGATGCCGGCGCTGCCGGACTTCCCCGAGGGCTGGCAGCTCGGCGAGCCCGACGTGGTGCTGAAGACGTCGGCCGCCTACCCGGTGCCCGCAGGCGGCCGCGACATCTACCGGAACTTCTCCCTGCCGCTCGACCTGCCGGAGGACAAGTGGCTCACGGCCATCGAGGTGCGCCCCGGCGACCGCGAGGTGCTGCACCACGTGCTGGTGTTTCTTGACGAGGACCGGCAGGGCCGCAGCCTCGAAGGGCGCGACGGCCGACCGGGCTTCCGCGGACGGGGTGCGGGCCGCGCCACCATGGTCGCCGGCTGGGCGGTCGGCGGGCAGCCCGAGCACCTGCCGCAGGGCTTGGGCCTGCGCATCCCCAAGGGCAGCGACCTGACGCTGCAGAGCCACCTGCACCCGAGCGGGCGAGCGACCGAGGAGCAGACGACGATCGGCCTCTACTTCGCCGACAAGCCGCCGGCCCGCGCGATCGTCAGCGTGCAGCTGCCCGCGTTCTTCGGCTTCATGGCGGGGATCGACATCCCGGCGGGTGACGACGACTGGGTGCTGCAGGACCAATTCGAGCTCCCGTGCGACGTCGAGGCGCTCACGATCGGCGGCCACGCCCACATGCTGTGCCGCTCGATGAAGATGCACGCCGTGCTCCCCGACGGCGAAGAGGTGCCGCTGCTGCACATCCCCGCCTGGGACTTCGACTGGCAGAGCCGCTACACGTTCGCAGACGCGGTCCAGCTGCCCAAGGGCGCCGTCGTGCACAGCGAACTGCACTACGACAACAGCGCGCAGAACCCCGACAACCCCAACGTGCCGCCCAAGCGCGTGCGCTGGGGCCGGGAGACCACCGACGAGATGGGCAGCGTGACGCTGCTGGTCACCCCCGTAGACCAAGCCGACCTGCCGGCGCTCCAGGCCGCGGTTCGGCGACAGCCGCGGCGAGGCGTGCAGACCATGATCTCACGGCAAATCGAACGTAGCTTCCCGCGCTTGGACCGAGACCGCGACGGCAACCTCGACCGCGGGGAGGTGCCCCGCAACCTGCGGCGGTTCTTCGACCGGCTCGACACGAACGAAGACGGCAAGCTGAGCCTCG
>CAZTQF010000212.1:0-5418 GCA_964615255.1 uncultured candidatus Brocadiaceae bacterium
CGGTAGCTCGACTCCAGCGCGAGCGTCATCAGCGCCGTCGCGCAGACGCGACCGCCGACCTCCCCCACGGACCGACCGGGTCCCACGACCCCGCCGCGCTCTCGCCCTGCTCCGGTCGTCGCTGGTTCGGCACCGCCGCGGCCTCGAGCGCGCGCCGCCAGCGGCGCCAAGGCTCCCCGCCGATCTGGCGCATGGCCTCACTCCCCCAGAACCAGTAGTAGGGATCCGCGCGCCCGTCGCCGACGCTCCAGACAGGGGGCTTGGCAGAGAGGCGGTCGGCGGCGGCGGCCATCACGGAGCCCGGCGTCGGCGACTGGCCCAGCATCGCGCGACTCATCAGGCCGACCGCCGTCAACGGCTCGCAGCTGGAGAGCGGGAAGCGCCGGACGTGGTCTCCTGGCAGCCTCGAGCTCAGCTCGCCGCGCTTGGTGTAGCCGTGGAGGCCCGACGCGTCCGTGACCTGGTCCAACCACGCGGCGCAGTCCGCCTTCCACGAGCCGTCCACCTTCAACCAGGCGTCTTCTGCGCCCTTCATCGCGAGGACGGCCCAGCCGGTCACGGACAGGTCGCCGCGTCGATCCCCGGCTGCGTAGCGCCAGGCGGCGCCGTCGCGCCGGTGCGACTGCAGATACTCCACCGCCTTGCGCGCGGTTGGCTTCAGCAGCTTCATCGAGGACAGCTCGTAGGCCTCGAGCATCGCGCAGGTCGCGATCAAGTGCCCGTAGATCCAGTCGGGCGCCGACGGCTCACCGTAGCGCCCGTCCTGCTGCTGCTGCTGCCGCAACCAGACGACGGCCTTCTTGACGACGTCTCGGTGCTCGCCGGACCGCACGCTGTTGCCGTCGCCGAGGAAGGCGAGCAGCGCGAGCGCGGTCGCGCCGACGTCGTAGGCGGGCCTGCCCGCTCCGTCGCACCGGTCCGACGCGCCGTCGTGCTTCATGAAGCCGTCGCAGTCCCACCTGCCGTCCTCGTCCTGGTGCCGCGCCAGCCAGTCGAGGCCGGCGCGGACGCGGTCGCGGTGCGGTCGGTAGCCGCCGTAGAACCGGTCCGCGAAGTAGCGGACGAGGGACGTCCCTCCCAAGGAGGGGAGCGCGTTCTTGGCCACCTCCGGGTCGAACGGCGTGATCCCGCGAGCACGCAGCCGCACGCGGTAGAGGCTGGTCCTGGCCGTCACGAACAGGTCGCGGCCGTCGTCGCCGCCGAAGGCCAGGTTCGCTGGCACCTCGGGCAACCCGATCGTCGCGAGGTGCTCGCCGCGCGCCGAGTAGACGCGGACCCCGTCGCGACAGGCCGCGTAGAGGTTGCCGCGCGCGTCGCAGCGCAGCCCGTCGGCGCCGGTCGGGATCCAGTACAAGGGCTCGCTGAGCGTGCCGTCGGCGCGGACGGCGAAGGCGCCGATGCGCTGCTTCTCGCCGCTGTCTGCGACGTAGAGCGTCTCCTCGGACGGCGACAGGCACACGCCGTTGGGCATGTCGAACTCGCGCTGCACGACGACCGGCGCGCCGCCGCTCGGCAGGTAGTAGACGTAGTTGCCGGACTGCTCACGCTCCCTGCCGCGCAGGCCGTAGGTCGGGTCGGTGAACCAGAGGTCGCCGTCGCGGTTCACCGCGAGGTCGTTGGGCGAGTTGAGCAACCTGCCGCCGTAGGCCTCGGCCAGCACGGTGACCGCGCCGTCCGCCTCGTAGCGAACGACGTTCCGGGCGCCGTGCTGACACGAGACCAATCGCCCCAGAGGGTCGCGGGTGTTGCCGTTGCTCTGGGCGCTGCCGCGCCACTCGCGCACGCCGCCCGCCGCGGTCCAGCGCAGCAGCTCGCTGCGCGGGATGTCCGAGAACACGAGCGCATGCTGCTCGGGCATCCAGACGGGCCCCTCGACGAACGCCATGCCGCCGCCGAGCTTCTCGACCTCGGCGTCGCGCTCGACCAGCAGCGCCGCGGCCGGGGCGTGATGCTCGACCTGTGCGGGCAGCGACCACGCGCAGGACAGCAGCGAAACAACAGCACGGAGTCTCATCGGCTCGCTCCAGGGTCGGGGACCGGCCGCACTCTAGCGGTTCGCGACCGCGCGCCGCTACGCTCCCGCGATGCGCGACCGTGCCCTTCGCCTGCCCCTCTCTGCCGCGGCGATCACCGCAGCGCTCCTGACACCTTCGGCAGCGCTCGCCCAGCAGCCGTGGGACCAAGGCTACGAGGTGTCGCGACCGCCGGCCGTGCTGTCGCTCGCCCAGCAGCGCCACAAGGTCAACGCCGTGCTCGCCGAGCGCCTCGAGCAGCTGCTGCCGCGGCTGATGCGCGAGTGCGGCGTGCAGATGTGGATCGTCGCCAACCGCGAATACAACGAAGACCCTGTCTACCGGACGCTCGTGCCGGCGCCGGTGTTCGCCGCGCGCCGCACGACGATCCTGGTGTTCTTCGATCGCGGCCCCGAGCAGGGCGTCGAGCGCCTGACCGTGAGTCGCTACGGGCTCGGCGAGCTGTATCAGAGCGCCTGGGACGGCGGCGCGAAGGGGTCGGTCGACGAGCAGTGGCAGCGGCTCGGCGAGCTGGTGGCCGAGCGCGACCCTGCGAACATCGCCGTCGACACGAGCCGCGACTGGGCGGTCGCCGACGGGCTGAGCGCGGGCCTCCGGCGAGAACTCGAGCGAGCGCTCGGGGAGCGCCGTGACCGCATCGTGTCCGCCGAGCGGCTGTGCGTGCGCTGGTTCGAGACGCGCACCGAGGCCGAGCTCGAGCTCTACCCTCAGATCGTACAGCTCGCGCGCGGCGTCATCGCCGAGGCGTTCTCCAGCGACGTGATCACGCCCGGCGTCACCACGACCGACGACGTGCGCTGGTGGCTGCGGCAGCGGTTCCAGTCGCTCGGCCTGCCGGTCTGGTTCCACCCGATCTGCGACGTGCAGCGCAGGACGACGAACCGCGACGACGACCGCGCGTTCTTCGGCGACAGCGAGAGGACCATCCGCCGCGGAGACGTGCTGCACTGCGACGTCGGCATCCGCTACCTGCGGCTCTGCACGGATACGCAGGAGATGGGCTACGTGCTGCGCGCCGGCGAGCGCGACGCGCCGGCCGGCCTGCAGCGCGCGATGCAGGTAGGCAACCGCTGGCAGGACCTGCTGACCGCGTCGTTCGTCGCCGGCCGGACCGGCAACGAAGTCCTCGCGGAGACGCTCCGCGCGTGCCGCTCGGAGGGGATCCGCCACAGCGTCTACACCCACCCGCTCGGCTTCGTCGGGCACGCCCCCGGACCGACGATCGGCATGTGGGACAACCAGGGGCCGACGCCCGTGCGCGGTGACTGGCCGCTCCACGCCGACACCTGCTACGCCATCGAAGGCAACGTCAAGGTGCAGGTGCCCGAGTGGGACAACCAGTGGGTCCAGATCGGCCTCGAGCAGGACGCCGTGTTCGACGGGCAAGCGGTCACCTACCTCGGCGGCCGCCAGACGCGCTGGCACCTGGTGCGCTGAGGTTCGCGCGGCGCGCCGGTTCGCGCTTGAATGGCCGGGTGCGCACGCAAGCCCTCTGCTCTCTCTCCGCCCTGGCGCTGCTCGCCGCCTGCGCGACCGCGGACACGTCGGGGCCGATCGGCGCGGTCGAGCGCCGCTCTGCCGACCTCGACGCGCTCGTCGACCCCGGCGCGCGGTTCGAGGTCCTGGCGTCCGGGTTCGACTGGTCCGAAGGCCCGCTGTGGGTCCCCGAAGACGGCGGCTACGTGCTGTTCTCCGACATCCCGCCCAACCGCGTGATGAAGTGGCAGCGGGGTGCTGGGCTGTCCGTCTACCTCGAGCAGAGCGGCTACCTCGGGCCGATCCCGCGGCCGAACCACATCGCGCCCGACGAGCCGGGCTCCAACGGCCTGCTCCTCGACCCGCAGGGCAGGCTGGTGCTTTGCCAGCACGGCGAACGTCAGGTCGGCCGCATGCTCGCGCCGCTGCACGCGCCCGAGCCCCGCTACGAGGCGCTCGCCGACGCGTTCGCCAACCAGCGGCTCAACAGCCCCAACGACGCCGTCTTCCACCAGAACGGCGACCTCTACTTCACCGACCCGCCCTACGGCCTGACGCGCAAGATGCAGGACCCGGACAAGCGCATCCCGTTCCAGGGGGTCTACCGGCGCGGCGCAGACGGCGTCGTGACGCTGCTGACCGCGGAGCTGTCGCGCCCCAACGGCCTCGCGTTCTCGCCGGACTACCGCACGCTGTACGTCGCCAACTCCGACCCCGCGCGCGCGGTCTGGACGGCGTTCCCCGTGCTCGACAACGGCCAGCTCGGCGACGGCCGCGTGCTGTTCGACGCCACGCACCTGGTGCCGCGCCTCAAGGGGCTGCCCGACGGCCTCAAGGTCGACCGACACGGCAACCTCTTCGCCACCGGCCCCGGCGGCGTGCTGGTGCTGACGCCCACCGGCGAACACCTGGGCACGCTCTGCACCGGCGAGGCGACCAGCAACTGCGCGTTCGGCGAGGACGGCAAGAGCCTGTTCGTGACCGCCGACAGCTACCTGCTGCGCATCCGCCTGGAGACGATCGGGTTCGGCTTCTGAAGAGGTCCGTGCTCGCGCGCGCGCGCCCGCGCGCCGACCCTTCGCCCCGCCCACTCGAACCCCCAGGAGGCTCTCCGTGCCCGTCAGTGAATCGTCCTACTGGAACCCCAAGACCGAGACCTTGCCGAAGGACCAGCTGCGCGCCCTGCAGCTGACCAAGCTGCAGCGGCTGGTCGACCGCGCCTGGCACACCTCGCCGTTCCACCGCAGGCTCTACGAGAACGCAGGCGTCACGCCGGAGCAGATCAAGACGCTCGACGACATCCGGCGCCTGCCGTTCATGACGCGCGAGGACTGGATGGCCTGCCAGGCCGAGAAGCCGCTGTTCGGCGACATGATCACGCGCCCCGAGGAGGACGCGATCCGCTACCACCTCACGTCCGGCACCTCGGGCCGCCAGCCGCTCCGCGTGCTCGACGGCCGCAAGGACTGGTCGTGGATCGCCGACATGTGGTGCTACGGCTTCTGGGGCTTCGGCATCCGGCCGACGGACAAGGTGTTCTTCGCGTTCAGCTACGGCTCGTTCATCGGCTTCTGGGGCGCGCACTACTGCTGCGAGAAGATGGGCACGCTGACGCTCGCGTCCGGCAACATGACGACCGAACAGCGCGTCAAGCAGATCGTCGAGATGGGCGTGACCGTCGTGTGCGCGACGCCGACCTACGCGCTGCGCATGGGCCAGGCCGCCGAGAAGATGGGGATCGACCTCAAGAAGGACGGCAAGGTCCGCCGCGTCGTCGTCTCGGGCGAGCCCGCCGGCTCCATCCCCGCGGTCAAGGAGATGATCGAGGACATGTGGGGCGGCAAGTGCGGCGACACGGCCGGCATGACCGAGATCGGCACGATCATGATCTTCGAGTGCTACCACCAGC
>CAZTQF010000213.1:0-5414 GCA_964615255.1 uncultured candidatus Brocadiaceae bacterium
TCGGGGACGCGCATGTACAGCCACGCGTTCGGGACCCTGTTCCTGGCCGAGGTCTACGGAATGGCCGCGAACGACCGCGCCAAGAAGACGCTCGAGGCCGCCGTCAACCTGATCGTCGACAGCCAGAACAGCTACGGCGGCTGGCGCTACAACGCGTTCGACCGCGAGCTCGACCTGTCCGTGACCGTCTGCCAGCTCCAGGCCCTGCGCGCGGCGAGGAACATCGGGATCCGCGTGCCCGTCACCACGATCGACCGCGCGATGGAGTACGTGCGCCGCAGCCGGTGCGACCGGGGCTACGACCGAGGGCTGTTCTTCTACAAGATCCACGGACGCGGCCAGTACGAGAAGGCCCGGGAGTACTCGATCAACGCTGCGGCCATGACCGCGCTCGCGAGCGCCGGCGTGCACGACGACGACCTGAGCGACCCGGTCCTGACGTTCTTGGAAGAGGACTACGCCAACGTCGCGTCCGCCTACTACCAGGACCACTTCTACTTCTGGTACGGCAACTACTACGCCGCGCAGGCTTTCTACCAATTCGGCGGCCCGCGCCTCCGGGCGTTCTTCGCGCGCCTCGCCCGCGACCTGCTGGAGTCCCAGCAGGCCGACGGGAGGTGGCAGAACCGGGTCGGCCCCGGCGACGAGATGGGCACGGCCGTCGCGTGCATCCTGCTGCAGATGCCCCGGCAGTACCTGCCGATCTTCCAGCGCTGAAGCCGCTCCTACGGCCCGTTGTGGGGAAGTCTCCCCAGATGGCCCGCGCCCCGGACCGGCAGCAGAAGTTGCCGCCTGCAGCCCCTTGATTCGCCCGATGGCGAGGCCACGATCGGTAGTCGGTCCCCTCCCCCCTTCACGGTCAGCAAGGGCGTATGCGAATCCTCAAAGCACGTGTCGTTCTCGGCGCGAGCCTCTGCGTTGCCTCGGCAATCGCGCAGGCTCCTGCCACATCTGCAAGCTCTACCGAACAACACGGCGCGAGCACAGGCGCAGCCTTCGGGCGCGCGCTGGAGCTGCCAGACCTCGCCGCTCGCCGACTCGCCGACTGGAACGAGCAAGACGGCGGTGACTACAGCGTGACCACGCTGTTCCGCGAGGCCCACGGCGAGTTCATGGATCGCAGGGAGCGCTACGACCCCTCGGTCGAGTTCCGCGCGCGCTGGATGCCCAACCAGAGCATCCGCAACGAGCCAGGCGACTTCGACCTGTTCGGCTACGACTTCGACGCCGAGTTCCCGGTGGTGATCTATCCGGACGTCTTCCTGAAGTTCGGCCTCTACCAGTTCGGCAGGCGCTACCAGACGAGCACCGGCTTCGGCTCCAACGGCAACACCCCGGCCAACTTCAACGCCGAGCCGAACTGGGGCGACGAGACCCTGACGGCGGCCGGCGTGCGGTTCGGCTTCGGCTTCTTCCTGTCGGACAACGTCCTGTTCGAGATGGAGACGCGCCCGGGCGTCTACTCGGACATGGAGGGCACGCTGACCCGCAAGGACTACGACTACCCGTCTTCGGCCCTGTTGACGGTGCAGGCCAACAACGACCTCTTCTTCAAGTTCGGCGCGCGCTACAACCAGGTCTTCGAGGACGCGCCGTGGCTGCCTTGGCTGGGCCTCAGCTGGGAGCTCGGCAGCGGCCTGCGGCTCGACGTGATGGCGCCCGAGTACATCGAGCTGGCGTGGTGGACGTCCGGCAGCACCGCCTTCACCATGGGCGCCCAGGTCCAGGGCGCGCAATACCGCGTGCGCTCGACGGCCGCGACCGGCAAGCAACAGCGCAACCTCAACGTCCAGGAGGTCTTCGCCTACGTAGGCGTCACCCACCGCGTGAGCGACTACTACTCGCTGAGCGCGCGCGCCGGCGCGATCCTCGCCGGTGACTACGACCTGGAGACCGGCGCGACCAACTTCGACCGCGCCGAGGGCGCGCTCGACCAGGGCTTCTTCGTCGACGTGACGCTCGGCATCGACTGGTAGCGCCCCCCGCGTTGGCGCCCCGAGGGGTCGCCGACAGCGCGCAGCAGAAGAACCGCGCGCTAGAGGATGTGCTTGCCGAAGGCGCTGCAGATCACGTCGACGGCGACCTCCCCGGACTGGTTGCGCACGTCGAGGACGGGGTTCAGCTCGGTGACCTCGAGGCTGCGCATCTTGCCGGTGTCGCTCACCATCTCCATCAGCAGGTTCGCCTCGCGCCAGCTGATGCCGCCCTTGACGGGGGTCCCGGTCCCGGGGACGTCGCGCGGGTCCATGCCGTCCAGGTCGAACGAGACGTGGAAGCCCACGGTGTCGTCACAGGCGTGGCCGATCGCCTCCTGCATGACCGCGCGCATCCCGCGCTCGTCGACGTCGCGCATCGTGTAGGCGTGGATGCCGGACTCGCGGATGATCCGGCGCTCGTTCTCGTCGATGTCGCGGATCCCGATCAGGCAGACGTTCTCTCGCCGCACCTTCGGCGCGAACCCGCCCATCTCGACCAGCCGCGGGTGCCCGAGCCCCAGCAGCGTCGCCAGCGGCATGCCGTGGATGTTGCCCGAAGGCGAGCTCTGCGGCGTGTTCATGTCGCCGTGCGCGTCGACCCAGATCAGGCCGACCGCGCCGCCGTCGGCGCGGAAGTGCTCGCTCACGCCCGAGAACGTGCCGATCGCGATGCTGTGGTCGCCACCCAACACCACGGGCACCTCGCCGTGCTCGAGGGCGCGGCGCACCCGGAGCCGGAGCCGGTTGCACACGTGGTAGATCGGGTCCAGGTAGCGCGCGCTCGGATCCCCGGGCTCGCGCGTCTCGGGCGCCGGCACCCCGACGTCGCCGTCGTCCGCGACCACGAAGCCGAGGCCACGGAGCGCGTCCGACAGGCCCGCGATGCGGATCGCGCTGGGCCCCATGTCCACGCCGCGTCGGCCCGCGCCGAGATCCATCGGAACGCCGACCAGGCGCAGGGTCCTGGGGGGAGCGGGGTCGGTGGCAGTCATGTCGTGGATCTTACGCCGGATGCAGCGTGACAGCCGCCCCGCGACCGATCCCGAGGCGCTTCGCCGCCGAGTCTCCGCGCGCGGCGACCTCCAGCAGCCCGAACGCGCCGACGTAGGCCAACAGCGCGCCGTCCTCGACGTCGGCGTAGGTTCGCTGCGGCGCGACCTCGACGCCTGCGAGCCGGACGCCACGGCCGCTCCCCCGCTCAGCGGACACGTTGGTGACCAGGTTGCCGTAGTGGTCCACGTGGACCACGCGATCTCCGCCGGCGAAGACGTGGTCGGTGCAGTCCCCGTCCTCGACGCGTGGCCCCAGCGCCGAGAAGCCGTAGCGACCGCTGCTCAGCATCGCCGCGACCGGCGCGAACACGTCGCGGCCGTCGAAGGTCACCGCTTCGCGCTGCACCCCGAGTCGCTCCAGGTCGACGGCGCGGACCTCTGCCGCGGTGTCCGAAGTCAGCACCGCGCCCAGCAGCCCGTTGTCCGGCACGAGCCAGTAGTCGCCGCGCGCGCACGCCGCCAGGATCCGGCGGTCGCTCCCCACTCCGGGGTCGACGACCCCGCAGTGCACGCTGCCCGCAGGGAACCGCCCGATCGCCGACCAGAGCACGAAGGCGCCCGCCGCGATGTCCTGCGGCGGCACGTCGTGGCTCAGGTCGACGACCTGCGGCTTCGCCGAGGCGCGTGCGACCGCCCCCTTCATGACGCCCGCGTAGGGGTCGGCGACCCCGAAGTCGGTGGTCAGGGTCACCAAGCCTGAGGGTCGCGGATACATGCTGGCGGGCGCTGCGTGGCGGCTAGTGGTCGACGGGCTCGCCGAGCACCGCGTAGAGGGCCCTGCGCTTCTCCTCCATCAGCGCGGCCGTGTCGGCCTCCAGGCACATGCGCAGGAAGGGCTCGGTGTTGCTCGGCCGGACGTTCGCCCACCAGTCTTCGTAGGTGACGGTGATGCCGTCGAGGAAGTCGATCTTGGCGTCGGCGAACCGCTCCTCGACCTCCTTCATCTTGGCGTCCTTGTCCTCGACCTTGAAGTTCACCTCACCGGTGCCGTGGTACTTCCGCAGCTCGTCGGCCGCGGCCTTCAGCGTCCGGCCCTCCTTGCTCAGCTGGTTGAGCACCTCGATGGCCGCGAGCACGCCGCAGTCGGTGAAGAAGTTCTCCGCGAAGTAGAAGTGACCGGACAGCTCCCCGCCGCCGATGCAGTCCTCCTTGCGCATCGTCTCCTTCATGAACGAGTGGCCGACGCGCTCCCGAACGGGACGCCCCCCGAGCTTCGCCACCTCTTCGGGCAGCACCTTGCTGGAGCGGAGGTCGTAGATGATGCCCTTGCCCGGGTGACGCTCGAGGAACCCGCGCGCCAGGATCACCGTGATCAGATCCGCGTGGACCGTCCGCCCCTCCTCGTCGACGAAGGCGCAGCGGTCGGCGTCGCCGTCGAAGGAGAGGCCGAGCGCGGCCCCGTTCGCCCGCACCGCCTCGCGCAGCACGTCGAGGTTCGACTCCTTGAGCGGGTTGGCCTCGTGGTTGGGGAAGGTGCCGTCCAGCTCGTCGTACATCGGGACGATCTCGAGGCCCGGGATGCGCTCGAAGATCGCCGGCGACTCGTTGGCGCCCATGCCGTTGGCGTAGTCGACGCAGACCTTCATCGGCTGGATGCCCCTGGCGAAGCCTGCGATGTGGTCACACCAGTCCGACATCAGGTCGACCTGTTCTCGCTTGCCCTTCGACGCCGCCGGGGCGAGCTCGCCCGCCTCGACGAGCGCGCGGATGTCCTGGATCCCGGTGTCCCCGGACAGGGGCCGCGCCTCGGCCCGGCACATCTTGAAGCCGATGTACTGCTTCGGGTTGTGCGACGCGGTCACGGCCATGCCGCCGTCGCACGGCACCTTGCCGATCGCGTAGTAGACCATCGGCGTCGAGGCCAAGCCGATGTCGACGACGTCGCAGCCCTGCGAGAGCATGCCCTCGATCACGGCGTCCTGGATCTCGGGCGCCATGGTGCGCATGTCTCGCCCGACCACCAGCCGTCGCGCCTGGAGGAAGTGGACCATCCCAGCGCCGATCTTGAACGCGATCTCCGCGTCGATCTGGTCCGGGTAGGTGCCGCGGATGTCGTAGGCCTTGAAGATGCTCACTGCTTGCTCTCGGTTGACGGTTCAGGGACTCCCCGACAGGCGTCGAGGCAACGCTGCACCAGCTCGTCGTCGAGGTCTCGGTGCAGCACAAAACGGATGCGATCGGCGCTCGCCTTGGCGGCGAGCACGCCGCGCTCCGCGAGGTGCGCGAGCGCGGCGCTGGCGACGTCGGGCGCGGCGCGGGCCATCACGATGTTGCTGTCGGTCGCGTGCACGTCGACCTCGGCCCAGCTGAGCTCATGGAGCCCCCGAGCCAGGACGCCGGCGCGGCGGTGGTCGTCCGCGAGCCAGCCAGGGCCCTCTGACAACGC
>CAZTQF010000214.1:0-5412 GCA_964615255.1 uncultured candidatus Brocadiaceae bacterium
ACGCACCGATAGCTACCCGCTCAAGCGCGAGCTGCAGCAGGCGATGCGCAAGGTCGGCCGAATGCCGGCACCCGCGCTGTCGTTTGAGGAAATCGACATCGTGCGGAGCCGCGTCGATGGCGAGCGCGCGCGCCACCTGCGTCAGGTCGCCGGGCGGCTGTTCGATCGCGGCCGCCTGTTCGCGGCGCTGGTGCTGCTGGACGAAGTCGGCGGCGCGCTTCAGGAAGGCGCCGACCGGGCCGTGCTCGGCGCGCTCGACGAGGCGCGACGCGTCACCAAGGACCGCGACGCGATCGCCGCGCAGGTGTTCGCGATCGACAAGGCTCAGCAGCGCGAGGTCGACGCCCTCGCAGCGCAGCACAAAGACGAGGCCGCGCGGCTCGCCTTCGGGCGCGAGCTCGCCAAAGACAAGCAGCGACGGCCCGTCGCGCGCGAGCTGATCCGCACGATCGAGTTCACGCCCGAGCTACGCGAGGAGGCAGCAGCTGCGCGGCGCGAGGTCGAGCGCGCGTGGCTCCAGGACGTCCCCGCCGATCAGCGCCGAGAAGCAGACGAGGCGCTGCAGCACCCGTGCTGGGCGCGGACCACCCAGCGCGTCAGCCACCGCTTCGTGCTGATCGGTCCCGACAAGCTGCTGAAAGGCATCCCCGACGACAGCCTGCTGCTGTTCGACCTCGCCTACCTCTACCAGACCGACCTCTTCGGCCGCGTCCCCAACCCAGCGGGCGACCGCGTCACGGTCTACTTCAAGGAGCTGTGGGAGTTCGGCGGCGGGATCGGCGGCGGCAAGATCATCGACATCGGCCGCGCCGACCCGAACGAGAAGAAGCGCCGCGTCGACGGCGGCCTCTTCTACCACGAGCTCGCGCACTGCGTGGACGACACCAACCCGATCTACCCGGGCATGCGCGAGGGCATCGCCGACTTCGCGGCGGCGTTCACCTACCACGAGCTCGGCCAGGTCGCCCAGGCCCGCGCCGCGATGGGCGCCGCCCGACGCGCGTTCCTCGGCGACTACCTCGAGCGCGACCTCGAGTACTGGCGCATCCCCAACTACGGCCCGAGCGCCGGCTTGCTGCTGCACTTCATCCAGGAGCACGGCGAGGCCGCCGGCGGCGGCTTCGAGTGGCAGCGCTACCGCAAGTTCTTCCGCGATTACCGCGGGCGCGCCGTCAACGACGGGCGCACGCCGACGCTCGCGCGCGCGTTCGCCTTCCACCTCGTCGAGGCGTTCGGCGAGGCGGCGTTCGGAGACCTGATCGCGTTCCGATGGCCGCTGCTCAAGCAAGACCTCGAGGCGATCCGGCAGGAGCAGCAGGCGGCGGGTCAGCCGCGCTCGCTCGGCGCCCTCGACGAGGCGCCGGGCTCGCCGGTCCCGCGCGACGTCGCCGCGCGCAAGCTGCACCGCGAGCAGGCCGAGCCACGCGACCACGAGTTCGAGCTCGGGGTCGTGCAGGATTGGTGGGTCATCGGCCCCTTCAAGAAGCCGCGCGTCGACCCCGACGCCTACCGCTTCGCGCCCGAGCTCGAGGTCGACCTCGACAAGCGGTACGAGAGCATCAACAACAACCCGACGTGGCGGCGACCGGGGCGCAAGCCGGTCACCGTCGACGACTCCGGCTGGCTGAGGTTTCACTTCTCCTACATGGACGACAGCGCGATCTATGCGCTGACCCACGTCAAGGTCGAGCAGGAGACCGACGCGTGGCTGCACGTGCGCGGCGACGACGACGTGACGTTGTTCGTCGACGATCGCCTGATCGGCAAGTACTCCAACATCGGCCGCGGCCTCGGACCCTGGCGCCCGAACTGGACCGTCAACCTGCCCGACGCCGCGCGCTTCCGGCTGCCCCTGAAGCCGGGGCGCCACAAGGTCTTGCTCAAGGTGCGCAACCGCAGCGGCAGCTCCGGCTGCACGCTCGCGATCGCCCAGCGCAACGGCGCGCCGCTGCCCGGGTGGCTGACCGACGCCGAGCCGGCGAAGCAGGTCGACAACCGGATCGAGTTCCCCGACGGCAAGCGGTGGCGGCAGCGCCTCAAGCTCAAGGGCAGCACCAAGAGTTCGGCGCGCAAGCTCGACGACACCGTGGGCACGTGGCGCGTCCGCAACAAAGCCATCGAGGGCACCTCGACCGCGCGCGGCGTGGAGTGGCGCAAGTACACGGTCCGCCCCGGGTTCCCGAAGGACTCGCCGTCCAACCTCGCGTGGCTGCCGGAGAAGGCGACCAAGGACCTGGACGCGTTCCTGCTGCGGCTCGACCTGGAGGCGTCCGACGTCTCGCCCAAGATGTGCGTCACCTTTCAGGGCGACGGCATGCGCGACGGGCTCGGCGGTTGGACCCTGATCCTGCGGCAGGGCGGCGACAAGACCGTGCAGGCGAGGATCGAGCGCTACGACCGGCTGATCTACCAGAGCGACGTGGTGCCCTACGAGACGACCCCGAAGAAGCCGACGTCGCTGGTGCTGCACCACTGGGACGACCGACTCACGGTCTGGCTCGGCGGACAGGTCTTGTTCGACCAGGCGCCGATCCGGCCGATCGAGGGCAAGACCCGCATCGGCGTCGCGACCTGGGGGCCGCAGGTGCGGCTGACCGAGATCGAGCTGCGCGCGCCGTCACGCACGCGCTGACCCGCGGTCAGCGGCGGACCTGTTCGAGCAGCTGCTCGACTGCCGGCACGCCCGGACGGAGCGCCGCGGCCCGCTCCAGCTCGCCCCGAGCCTCGGCCACACGCTCCTGCACGAGCAGCACCCGGCCGAGGTTGAAGCGCGCGTTGAAGTAGTCCGGCGCCAGCCGGAGCGCGATGCGGTAGTGGCGCTCGGCGAGGTCGAGCCGGTCCGCCGCGAAGTTGGCGGTGGCGAAGTTCTGGTGCGCCTCGGGCGCGTTGGGCAGGCCCTTGACCGCCGCGCCGAAGTGCCGCAGCGCGCCGACGCTGTCACCCCGCCGCCCGCAGATCGTGCCGAGCTGCATGTGCGACATCGCGTGCCCGGGGTCGACTCGGAGCGCCTGCAGGTAGCTGCGCTCGGCAGCCTCGGGCTGCTGCTGCAGCTCGGCCAGCACCCCGCGCTCGTACCAGACCTCGGGCGCGCCCGGCGAGACCTCGCAGGCCTGCTCGATGCAGCGCGCTGCGACGTCCCAGTTTCGGCGCGCGCGCTCCAGCCGGGACTTGCGCATCAGCAGGTTCCACGCCCGCGGCAACTTCTCGAGGTCCCGATCGACGCTCGCGAGCGCCAGCGCGTCGCGATCACGAGGGCTCTGGACGGTCAACGACAGCGTCAGCGTGCCCATCTCGTCGGCGGACTCCTGCCCGAAGCGCACGCGCTGAACTGGCCGCACCGGGTTGTTGGTGTTGGCGCCGCTGTTGTCGTAGCCGTACTCCATCGCGATCCGCGTCCCAGCGGGCAAGGACATCGGCTCGAGATACCGGTAGTCGTCCTGCCAATCGAAGTCCCAGTCGTCGATCGCGAACAGCACGCGCAGCGAGCCGTCGGGCAGCGTCGCCGTCGCGCGCATGCGGCGGCACACGTAGTGCGCGTGCGGGTAGATCGCGTGCAGCTGCACGGGCACCGGCAGCACGAGGTGGTCGCGGAGCACGAAGTCGTCGTCCCCCGGCGCGATGTCGATCTCCTCGGAGAACAGCATCAGCAGCTCGTAGGGCTGCCGCATCGGCGCGTCCGTGAACCACAGACCGATCCGCGGCCGCACCCGCTCGACCTTGCCGACGGGAACGGCGTGCAGCTGCAGGACGAGGTCGTCACCTGGGAACAGCCGCCACGAGAGCCCTGGCGGGCTGCGGCGCACGCTCTTGCCCGGCGTCCAGCCGAGGAAGTGCCCGTCGGGCGGCGCGGCTGCCCCCGGCGTCATGCCAGAGAAGCCGGGCGCCTCGTCCTGCTCGTCCCGCTGCCGCGACCGGCGCGTGCGGTCGACGCCGAGCACCGCGTGGTGCACCGCGCGGTTGCCGGGCAGGATCTCGACCGCCGCCACGAAGCGCAGCCGCTCGACTTGGACCGGCACGACGAAGTTGCGCACGATGTCCGGGCCGGCTGCCGGCACCTCGAGCGCGTCCGGCATCTGCACCACGAGGTCCGGCTCGCCGAGCTGCCAGCCGCTCGCGAACTTCGGCGGCGCGGGCGCTCTGGCCTCGTCGCCGCGCGGCGCGCCCCCTGCGACCCACGCCGAGAGCGTGGCGATCTCTGCCTCAGAGAGCCGCCGATCGCCTTCGAACGCCCCGTGCGTCGGCTGCCACGGCGGCATGTAGCCGCTCTCCACGACCTCGGCGACGAAGGCGCGCCTCTTGAAGACGTCCTCGTAGCGCAGCAGCGAGAACGGCGCGGGCTGCCCCGGCCGGTGGCACGGCGCGCACGCCCGGTGCACGAGCGCGGCGACGCCGTCCGCCCAGGTCGGCCCCTGCGCAGGCGTCGGCGCGCAAGTGAGCAGCGTCAGGAGCACGTGTCGTCGGCGCAGCATGGGCACGGGGGACCCGATCAGCCTAGCTGCTCAGAGTCGGCGGCGGCAGTTCTTGCGGGCCTGCGGCAGGATCTGCGGGATGCGCGTCCTGCTCGCGCGCCGGGCTCGCTATCCTGTTCGCCCCGAACCGGGGACAACGCCGTGACCGACCTGCACCAACATCTCCGCGAGCGCGTGCTCGCGGCCGTCGCCGAGCTGGGCCTCGAGCGCGCCGCGGTCGAGGCGCTCGTGCGCCTCGACCCGCCGAAGAACCGAGCGCACGGCGACGTGGCGCTGGGGTCGTTCCAGCTCGCGAAGCTGGCCAAGCAGCCGCCGCCCGCGTTCGCGGCCGCGCTGGCGGACCGCGTCACGCCCGACGACGTGGTCGAGTCGGCCCAGGCCGCCGGACCGTTCGTGAACTTTCGCTTCCGCCGCACGGCGATGGCCGCGCAGGTGCTGACCGCGATCGCAGCGGACGCGGCCCCCTACGGCAAGGCCGCGAGCACCGGCCAGGTCGTCTGCATCGACTTCAGCTCGCCCAACATCGCCAAGCCGTTCCACATCGGCCACATGCGCAGCACGGTGCTCGGCAACGCGCTGTGCCGGATCCACCGCCATCTCGGCGCCGAGGTCCACGGCATCAACCACCTCGGCGACTGGGGCATGCCGTTCGCCAAGATGATGACGGCCTACATGCGCTTCGGCGACGAGCAGGAGCTGCACGAGTCGCCGATGCGCTACATGTTCGAGCTCTACAAGCGCTACGGCAAGGAGGCCGAGGCGGACCCGGCGCTCGATCAGGAAGCCGCGGCGCACTTCAAGGCGCTCGAGTCGGGCGAGGACAACGAGCAGCGGCGCATGTGGCAGCTGCTGCGCGACGAGTCGCTGCAAGCGTTCCAGGGCCCCTACTCGCGCCTCGGCGTGACCTTCGATCACGTCACCGGCGAGTCGTTCTTCGAGGACA
>CAZTQF010000215.1:0-5409 GCA_964615255.1 uncultured candidatus Brocadiaceae bacterium
CATGGAGCCGCTCAAGGGCGACGAGCAAGGGTGGGAGCGCACGCCGTACGCGTACCTGCTGCTGCAGGCCCGCGGCCCGCAGGTCGACCGGATCCCCGAGGTGAAGCTGGACCTCGACTTCAAGGACACGACCGGCTTCTTCATCATGCCGGTGGTCTCGTCGCCGGTCGCGATCGACGCGTCCCGAGAGCAGGACCAGCGCCCGTTCGACGGCCTGGAGGTCACGCAGCTGCTCGACGAGCGCAAGCTCGACGAAGGCAAGGTGACGCTGGAGATCAAGGCGAAGAGCGAGGGGCTGGTCCCCGACCTCGACGACATCCTCGCGCTCGATCCGCCCGGCTTCCGCGTCAGCAAGATGGACGACCAGGGCGCGGCGGTCGTGCGCTTCTCGCCGGACCAGGACGCCGTCGAGAGCGAGCGTGTGTGGCTGATCGCGATGGAGCCACAGGACGGCGCCGCCGCGCCCGGCAGCTTCCGGTTCGGGGCGCCCAAGCTGGACGAGATGAAGACGACCTACCAGCGCTACGACGACGCCGACCTCGAGACGGTCGCCGGCGAGATCGCGCTGCGGCGCGGCCTGTCGGGCTCCAACCCGTGGTGGGCGTGGCTCCTGCTCGGCGCGGGGTCGCTGCTCTACCTCGTCTGGTTCCTGTTCGCGCGTCCCAGTGAGGGCGACGGCGACGCCGCCGCGGACGCGCTCAAGATGCCCGAGACGGTGACCCCGTTCTCGGTGCTGGCGCTGCTGCACCAGGTGCGGGCGCGCTGTGACCTCTCGGCCGAGCAGCAGCGAGAGCTCGCCGCCGACGTGCACCGCATCGAAGCGGGCCACTTCGGCAAGGACGCGGGCGGCGACGGCCCCGCTCTCGACCTCGCGGCCGCCGCCCGCCGCTGGCTGGGCGCCGCGCGCTGAGCGCCTCCACGAACCACGACCACCCCTCTGCAGCTCTCCGCTCCATGACCGCACCCGAAGCCCCTGTCGCCCGTTTCGTCGAGACGCGCGCGTTCCTCGACCAGATCAAGTCCCGCGTGGGCACCGTCGTCGTCGGCCAGGACGTCGTCGTCGAGCGCGTGCTCATCGCGCTTTTGACGTCGGGTCACCTGCTCTTGCAGGGTGTGCCGGGCCTCGCCAAGACGCTGCTGGTCGCGGCCGTCTCCAAGACCGTGGACCTCGCGTTCGCGCGGATCCAGTTCACCATCGACCTGCTGCCGTCGGACATCGTCGGCAGCGAGATCCTCGACCAGCAGACCCATGAGTTCCGGGTCCACCAGGGGCCGATCTTCACCAACCTGCTGCTCGCCGACGAGATCAACCGCGCCGCTCCCAAGGTGCAGTCGGCGCTGCTGGAGGCGATGCAGGAGCGTCGCGTGACGATCGGCGGCGAGAACTTCGCCCTGCCCGCGCCGTTCCTGGTGATCGCGACGCAGAACCCGGTCGAGCAGGCCGGCACCTTCGAGCTCCCCGAGGCGCAGCTCGACCGCTTCATGCTGCTGCACCGCCTGCAGTACCTCAAGCCCGAGGAAGAGAAGGAGGTGCTGCGTCGCAACACCAAGCTCGGCGTCCGCCGCGACGGCAAGGGGGCGGTGGCGCGGACCGAGTTCGACGTGCTCGACGGCCAGGACAAGGGCAGCGCCGAGCAGCTCGTGCGCGCGATGGAAGACGTGCAGGAGGTTCACGTCAGCGAGACCTTCATCGAGCACGTCATCGAGATCGTCAACCGCACCCGCAACCACCCGCTGCTCGAGCTGGGCTGCTCGCCGCGCGCGGGCATCTCGCTGGTCAAGGCCTCGCGAGCCCGCGCGCTGATCCACGGCCGCGACTACGTCGTGCCTGAGGACATGTTCGCGCTCGCCGAGGACGTGATCCTGCACCGCATCCGCCTCAGCTACGAGGCGGTCGCCGACGGCTACACCAGCCAGCAGGTCCTGCAGGAGATCCTGAGCGAAGTCGCCAAATGACGACGGCGGACCCCAGCACGGGCGCGCGCGCGAGCATCCGGGAGCGTGAGGCGGGCTTGCCCGGCCTGCTGCCGGAGATCGAGCCCTCGGCGGCGCGAAGTTCGTCATCGCCATCCGGCGGCTGGCGGACGACCTCAGCTACGGCCTCGACGGGTCGCGCTTCCTCGGTTCGGGCATCGACTACGTGCAGTCGCGGCAGTATCTGCCCGGCGACCCGGTCAAGGCGATGGACTGGCGGGTGACGGCGCGCACCAACAAGCACCACATCAAGGAATACGAGGCGCAGCGGCGGATCCCGGCGTGGTTGTTGATCGACACGTCGGCCTCGATGGTGGTCTCCTCGACGCAGCGCAGCAAGTACGAGGTCGCGCTCCACGTCGCGGGCGGACTGGCGCTCGCGTGCCTGGACCGGACCAGCCCCGTCGGCGTGCTGGGCTGCGGGACCAGGGACGTGCACGTGCAGCCGAGCCTCGCCAAGGACCAGGTGATGCAGTGGCTGCTGCGGCTCCGACGCCACGCCTTCGACGAGCAGACCATGATGACGCGTCGGATCCGCGAGCTGCGTCCGACGCTGCAGAGCCGGGCGATCCTCGTCATCATCAGCGACCTCCACGAAGAGGGCGCTGCGCACTCCGCGGCGCTCCTGGCGCAGGAGCACGAGGTCGCCGTGATCCAGGTGCAGGACCCGGCCGAGGTGTCGCTGCCGGCGGGAGGATTCCTGCGTGCGCAGGAGGCCGAGAGCGGTCGGACCTTCACCGCGCGCGCGCGGCGCCAGATGGTCGACCAGCTGCGCATCGAGAGCGAGCTCAGAAAGGGCGGCGTCGACCACCTGATGCTCCGGACGGACGAGCCCTACCTCCACAAGCTGCGGCACTTCTTCCGAACGCGCGCCGCGTCGGGAGGCGGGCGATGAGGCTCGTCGCGAAGATCGCCGCGGCGGCGCTGCTGGTCGCCTGCTGCGCCTCCGCGCAGGTCCGCGACCAGCGCGAGGCCACGGTCGGGATGCGCGCCTACGTCGAGCAGGTCGTGCTCGAGGGCTCCGAGCTGATCGCAGCGCCGACGACCGCGAAGGCGCCGGTCATCGTCCGCGTGCTGGCGACCTGGCCGCACGGCGACCACCTGCGCTACGACCTGGAGTGGGCGGGCTTCGAGGAGGGGCGCTTCGACCTGACCGACTACCTCGTCCGCAAGGACGGGTCCTCGTCCGAGGGGCTGCCGGAGGTGGCGGTAGAGGTGACGAGCGTGCTGCCGGGCGACATGTTCGAGCCGAGCGAGCTCTCGCCGGAGCGCGGCGGATCGCTGGGCGGCTACACCCGTCTCCAGCTGGCGGTCGGCGCTGCGTGGCTGCTCGGGCTCGTCGCCATCCTCTTCGTCGGTCGCAAGCGCAAGCCGGTCTCGGCTCCTCTGGCCGCGCCGCCGACGTTGGCCGACCGCCTGCGACCGCTCGTCGACCGCGTCACCGCGGGCGCGGCGGCCGAACACGAGAAGGCGGAGCTCGAACGCCTGCTCGTCGCCTTCTGGCGCGCGCGCCTTGGCCTCGGCGACAAGAACGTCGCCGACGCGGTGATGGCCATCCGCGCGGACGAACGGGCAGGCGCGCTGCTGCGCCACGTCGAGGCGTGGCTGCACGCGCCTCAGCCGCCCGCCGACGTCGACCTGGGCGCCCTGCTGGCTCCCTACCGGTCGGTGACCGCAGCGCAGTTCCGCTCGGAGGGCCGCTGATGTTCTCGCGCCCGTGGCTGCTGCTGCTGTTGGCGCTGCCCGTCCTGCACCTCTACTGGGTGTGGACGCGGCGCGGCGGCCGCGTCGTGATGCCGTTCGACACGGACGGGGGGCGGCGCCTCGGCAGCGGCCCCCTGATGCGGTCGGTGCTGGCGGTCGGCGAGTCGCTGCCTGCCCTGCTGTTCGCGGTCGCGGTGCTGCTGATCGCGCTGCCGCAGCAGCTCGCGGCGCCCAGGCAGAAGCGCGCGCTGACCAACATCCAGTTCCTCGTCGACATCTCGGGCTCCATGACGGCGAAGTTCGGCAAGGGGTCGCGCTACGACGCGTCGATGCGGGCGATCAACGAGTTCTTGGACTTCCGCGCCGGCGACTCGTTCGGCCTGACCTTCTTCGGGAACAACTATCTCCACTGGGTCCCGCTCACGAGCGACCCGTCCGCGTTCCGCAACTCGATCCCGTTCATGCGCCCCGAGACGGCGCCGCCCGGCTTCGGCGGCACCGAGATCGGCAAGGCCGTGCTCGGTGCGCGGGAGGTGCTGACCTCCCGGAGCGAAGGCGACCGGATGATGATCCTGATCACCGACGGCTTCAGCAGCGACCTGTCGAACGGCGCCGAGATGGAGATCGCCAAGCGACTCCGGCGGGACGGGATCAAGCTGTTCGCGGTCAACATCCAGGAGGCCGAGGCGCCGGGCGAGATGGTCAACCTGGCCCGGACGACCGGCGGTGAGGTGTTCAACCCCGGCGACACCAGCGCGCTCGCTGGCGTGTTCTCACAGATCGACGAGATGACCAAGGCCGAGCTCGAGCAGGGCACGGCCGAGCTGGTCGACTGGTTCTTCCCGTTCTGTATCGCGGGGCTCGGCGCGCTCGGCGCGTTCGGCCTGTTCTCGCTCGGGTGGAGGCACACGCCGTGGTAGCGCTCTACGCAGCGCTCGGCGCGCTCTTGCTGATCACGATCGGTGAGGTGCTGCACGCGCGCCGGGTCCACCGGCTCCGGCACCTCTTGTTCGGCCCGAAGGGCGCGCCCGCGGCGTGGGCCGGCGCGGCGCCGTTCCTGAGGATCGCAGCCGGCAGCGCGCTGGCCTGGGGGCTGACGGCGCTGATCTTCGTCGAGCCCAAGGTGCACGCGGGCGAGGAGCTGGCCGACGACGAGTGGCGCCACCTGCTGTTGGTCTACGACGTCTCGCCGAGCATGCTGCTCGAGGACGCCGGCGCGAGCGGCGACCAGACGCGCCACGAGCGCGCGCGGGAGCTGATCGAGTCGATGTTCGAGCGGGTCAAGATCGGTCAGTACAAGGTCTCGGTGATCGCGACCTACAACGGCGCCAAGCCGGTCGTGACCGACACCAAGGACATCGAGGTCGTTCGGCACATGCTGACCGAGGTCGACCTGCAGTACGCGTTCAAGGTCGGCAAGACCAAGCTGTTCGACGGCATCCAGGTCGCGTGCGACATCGCTCGGGGCTGGCGCGCGAACAGCGCGCTGATGGTGATCGTGAGCGACGGTGACACGGTGCCGGCGTCGGGGATGCCCACGCTGCCGCCGGCGATCGGCGGCACGCTGGTCATCGGCGTCGGCGATCACTTGTCGGGCAGCTTCATCGGCGGCCAGCAGTCTCGCCAGGACGAGAGCACGCTGCGGCAGGTCGCGATCCGCGCCGGCGGTGAGTTCCACAACGGCAACCGGCGTCAGGTCCCGAGCGACATCCTCAACGCCGCGGCCAAGGA